>JAIMAL010000005.1 GCA_023511995.1 Burkholderiales bacterium | reverse complement strand
ACGCCTGAACTGGAAAACACCTCATCAGGTATTTATGCAATCATACAGCCGCGTTGCACTTCGAGATTGAATCCACCTTCACTTTCTGCGGAGGAAACCATGGACAAGGCTCAACTCATTCAGGAAAAGCTCAAGCTCGACGCCGAACTGCAGGCTTACATCAAGGAGCACGGCTTCGACTACAACGAGTATTGCGCCCCCTCGCCGGGGAGCTGGTATGAAAGCTACCGCAAGCGGGTGAAGGCCATCGAGGACCAGCTCCTGCCCAAACTCCAGTACTGGGTGGGCCCCTCCCCCCAGTCGCAGAAAGCGGCCTGAGACCGCAACGAACCTTGCCAGGAAAGCGGCCCCAAGGGCCGCTTTCTTTTTGCCGGGAAAATTCCCGGGCCTTCCGGCCTCAGCCGGCCCCGTCCAGCCAGTCGAGGATTTCTTGTGGGGTGTTGATGAGGCCGCTCGCCCCCCAGTTTGCCGGCTCGTCCTCCGCGGCCAGATATCCGTAAAGGGCGACCACCACCGGCATGCCTGCCGCCCGCGCGGCTGCCACGTCCCGCTCGGCATCCCCCACATAGAGGCAATGGGCGGGCGAAAGGCCCAGTTCGGTGGCGGCGTGGAGCAGGGGCTCGGGATGGGGTTTGGCTTGGGCGGTGCTGTCCCCGGAGACGATGCAGCCCGCGCGCGGGTGAAGGCCAAGGGCCCGCAGCAGGGGCAGGGTAAAACGCGCCGGCTTGTTGGTGACTACTCCCCAGCGCAGTGCGCGCGCCTCGATGGCGTCGAGGGTTTCGGCCATGCCCGGAAACAGCGCCGTGTGCGCCGCGAGGCGCCGTTCGTACAGATCGAGAAATTGGGCGCGCATCGCCGCAAACTCTGGCGATCGGGGCGTCAGGTTGAAGCCCAGGGCGAGCAGGCCGCGCGCCCCATGGGAGGCCACCGGCCGGATGAGCTCGAAGGGCAGGGGCGGCAGTCCGTGCAACCGGCGCTGTTCGTTGAGGGCGGCGGCGAGATCGGGGGCGGTGTCGGCGAGGGTGCCGTCCAGGTCGAAAAGGACGGCCTCAATCATCCCGGTGGGCGTGGAGCAGGTAATTGACGTCGGTGTCGTCCCCAAGGGCATAGACCCTGGTGAAGGGGTTGTAGGTCATGCCGATCACTTCCACCACGTCGAGCCCCGCCTGCCGGCACATGCGCGCCAGCTCCGAGGGCTTGATGAATTTGGCGTAGTCATGGGTGCCCCGCGGCAGCAGGCGCAGGATGTATTCGGCGCCGATGATGGCAAAGAGATAGGACTTGGGGTTGCGGTTGATGGTGGAGAAAAACACCTCCCCGCCGGGCTTCACCAGCTTCGCGCAGGCCTGCACCGTGCTGGCCGGATCGGGCACGTGTTCCAGCATTTCCATGCAGGTGACGACATCGAAACTGCCTGGCATTTCCTCGGCGAGCGCCTCGGCCGAGATGTGGCGGTAATCCACCTGTCGGCCCGATTCCAGCAGGTGGAGTTTCGCCACCTTGAGGGCCTTCTCACCCAGGTCGATGCCCGTCACCTGGGCACCGCGCGCCGCCATGGCCTCCGCCAGGATGCCGCCGCCGCAGCCCACGTCGAGCACTTTTTTGCCGGCAAGATCGACCCGGCCTGCGATCCAGTCAAGCCGCAGGGGATTGATCTCGTGCAGCGGCCTGAACTCGCTGTTGGGGTCCCACCAGCGGTGGGCAAGCGCGGCGAATTTTTCCAGTTCCGTGTGATCGACGTTCATTTGCCCGTTCCCTCTCCGCGCTGGGCAAGCAGGCGTTGCCAATGGGCGGCTTTCGCCTGCACTTCCTGCATGTCCAGCCTCTTCAGAGTACGGTTTTCCAGCAACGGTTCCCCTTCCACCCAGACGTGGCTGACATTCTCCCGTCCCGCGGCATAGACGAGATGGGAGACCACATCATAACAGGGCTGGGTCTCCACGCCAGCGAGGTCCACCGCCACCACGTCCGCCGCCTTGCCGCAAGTGAGCGAGCCAATGCGGTTATCGAGCCCCAGGGCGCGCGCGCCGCCCAGGGTGGCCAGGGTGAGGGCGTGGTGGGCATCGAGTACCGTGGGATCATGGGTCACCCCCTTGGCGAGCAGGGCGGCGGTGCGGGTTTCCTCCAGGAGATCGAGCCGGTTGTTGCTGGCGGCACCGTCGGTGCCCAATCCCAGGTTGATGTCCGCCGCCAAAAGCTTCGCCACCGGGGCGATGCCGCTGCCCAGCTTGAGGTTCGAGCTGGGACAGTGGGCGATGTGGGCGCCGACGTGGTGGAGGCGTTCGATTTCCGCCTCCTCAAGATGCACCATGTGCACCGCGATGAGCTGCGGCCCCAACAGCCCGAGGCGGTCCAGGCGGGCCAGGGGGCGCATGCCGTGGGCGGTGAGGCTGGCTTCGATCTCGTCGCGGGTTTCGTGCAGGTGCACATGGATGGGTAAATCCAACTGGTCGGCGAGGGTGAGCACCTTCTCGAAAGTGCGGTCGCTCACCGTGTAGGGCGCATGGGGCGCCATGGCGAAACCGAGGCGGCTTTCCCCTTTGAAGGCATCGCGGATGGCCAGCCCCTTGTGCAGGTAATCGTCGGCATCGGCAGCGTAGGCGCTGGGAAATTCCAAGGTGATGATGCCCAGCACCGCACGCATGCCGCTGGCCAGCACCGCCTGCGCCGTGGCGTCGGGAAAGAAATACATGTCGTTGAAACAGGTGATGCCGGCGCGCAGCATCTCGGCGCAGGCAAGGAGGCTGCCGTCGTGCGCGAAGTCGGGGCTCACGTGGCGTGCCTCCGCCGGCCAGATGTGTTCCTTAAGCCAGGTCATCAGGGGACGGTCGTCCGCCAGGCCACGCATGAGGGTCATGGCGGCGTGGGTGTGGAGATTGACAAGCCCCGGAATCAGGACGTGGTGTTCAAGCCGGGTTTCGGCGAGCTGAGGGAAGCGCCGGTGCGCTTCCGCCGTGGGGAGCAGGGCACCAATGCGGCCGTTTTCCACGAGCAGGCTGTGATGCTCGAGAACCTGGCCAAAAGGCTCGACGGGGACGATCCAGCGCGCACTGAGGAGGTAGGCTTCGGCCACGGAAAGCGGGTGTCAAAAAAAAGCCCCGCCAAGCATAGCGGGGCCCGGTCGGTGCCGTGTTTGTCAGTCTGCGGAGGACTTCTGAACTTTGATTTCCACCACCACACGCCGGTTGGGCTGCAGGCATTCCACCAGTTTTTTGTTGTGGCGGTTTTCCGGCCCTTTGATCTCCTTGCAGGAAACCACCGGCTCGGACTCACCCTTGGCGGCTGTCTCCAGGCGGTTTGCCTCGATACCCTGGCTGATCAGGTAGTCCTTGACCGCCTTGGCGCGGCGCTCCGACAGCTTCATGTTGTATTTTTCGCTGCCGATGCGGTCGGCATGACCGGTAATGAGGAGCACCTCGACCTGCGGATACTGCTTCATCTTGGCCACCACCTCACGGTCGAGGACCTCCTTGCCATCGGGCCGCACCACGGCCTTGTCGAAGTCGAAGAGGGCTTCCGCCTGTATGGTCACCTTGGCGAAGGCAGGCTTGGCCGGGCCAGTGGGCGGCACCAAGGGTTGCGCCGGGACGGTGTCCTGTTTGGCCGCGGCGGGCTTCTGCTCTTCTTTTTTCACCAGATCGGGGTCACACTCGGCAGTGGCCATGGAAGGTGTCCAGTAGCCGGCGCGCCAGCATTCCTTGTAATTGTTCTTCCAGACGTTGCCGGCGTTGTCATACCAGTAACCAGCGGAACGTTCCGCGGCCTGGGCGGAAGCCACGCCTATCGTGCCTAGGACAGCGAGCGCGGCGATGACGGTGAGGCGGGACAGCATGGTCATGGTTTGAACCTTTCTTGTCTTGGTGTTTGAGGAAAAGAGGCGCGGTCGGAAGGACCACGGCTACGTCATCAATCATAAGCAGAAAACCCCGCCAAGACAAGGGCAGGGGAGGGCGCCGGCCGGCTGCAGGCAGCCATGATCGGCGGTGGCCGGGGTGGGGCGGCCATGCTACACTTCGCATTTTTCCCCGGCCGGCCACCTCGGCCCATGCCAAGCCACTGAAAAAATGGACCAATTCGCCAAAGAAACCATTCCCGTCAGCCTCGAAGAGGAGATGCGCAACTCCTACCTCGATTACGCCATGAGCGTGATCGTGGGGCGCGCCCTGCCGGATGTCCGGGACGGTCTCAAACCGGTGCACCGGCGCGTGCTGTTCGCCATGCACGAATCCAACAACGTCTGGAACCGGCCCTATGTGAAATGCGCGCGCGTGGTGGGTGATGTGCTGGGGAAATATCACCCCCACGGCGACACCGCCACCTACGAGGCCCTGGTGCGCATGGCGCAGGATTTCTCCATGCGCTACACCCTGATCGACGGTCAGGGCAACTTCGGTTCGGTGGACGGTGATTCCCCGGCTGCCTACCGTTACACCGAGTGCCGGCTGGAGCGCATCGCCTCTGAAATGCTGGCGGACATCGACAAGGAAACCGTCGATTTCGTCCCCAATTACGATGGCAAGGAGCGCGAGCCCACCGTCCTGCCGACGCGGATTCCCAATCTCCTCATCAACGGCTCGGCGGGCATTGCTGTGGGCATGGCCACCAACATTCCGCCCCACAACCTGGGCGAGGTGGTGGATGCCTGTCTGGCCCTGCTGGAAGACCCGGAGATCGGGGTGGACGAGCTGATCGGGATCGTCAAGGCGCCGGACTTTCCCACCGCCGGCATCATCTTCGGCGTGGCGGGCATCCGGGAGGGCTACCGCACCGGTCGCGGCCGGGTCGTGATCCGCGCCCGCACCCATTTCGAGAACCTGGACAAGGCGGGCAACCGTCAGGCCATCATCATCGACGAGCTCCCCTACCAGGTGAACAAGGCCAATCTCCTCATGCGCATCGGCGAGCTGGTGCGGGAGAAGAAAATCGAGGGCATCGCCGATCTGCGTGATGAGTCCGACAAATCCGGCATGCGGGTGGTGATCGAGCTCAAGCGGGGCGAAATGCCGGAGGTGGTACTGAACAATCTGTTCAAGCTGACGCAGATGCAGGACACCTTCGGCATGAACATGGTGGCCCTGGTGGATGGCCAGCCGCGTCTTTTGAACCTGAAAGACCTGCTCGATGCCTTTCTGCGCCACCGGCGGGAGGTGGTCACCCGCCGCACCCTCTTCGAATTGCGCAAGGCGCGCGAGCGGGGCCACATCCTGGAAGGATTGGCGGTGGCGCTGTCCAACGTGGACGAGATCATCGCCCTGATCAAGGCCTCGCAAACGCCGGCGGTGGCCAAGGAAAGGCTGATGGCCAAGGCCTGGCGTTCGCCGGTGGTGGAGGAAATGCTGGCGCGGGCGGGGGCCGATGCCACCCGTCCCGAGGGCTTGCTGCCCGAATATGGCCTGTCCGCCCAGGGCTACCGGCTGTCCGAGGCACAGGCCCAGGCCATCCTGGAGTTGCGGCTGCAGCGTCTGACTGGCCTTGAGCAGGACAAAATCGTCAGCGAATACCGGGAAGTGATCGACAAGATCGCCGACTATCTGGACATTCTGGCCAAGCCGGCGCGCATCACCGGCATCATTCGCGACGAGCTCACCGAGATCAAAGCCCAATACGGGGATGCGCGCCGCAGTGAAATCGTCACCGATGCCCAGGATTTGTCCCTGGAGGACCTCATTGCGCCGGAGGATGTGGTGGTGACTCTGTCCCATTCCGGCTACATCAAGGCGCAGCCGGTGGCGGATTACCGCGCCCAGAAACGCGGCGGGCGGGGCAAACAGGCGGCGGCGACCAAGGAAGACGATTTCATCGAGAAGCTGTTCATCGCCAACACCCACGACTACATCCTCTGTTTTTCCAACCGGGGGCGCGTCTATTGGCTCAAGGTATACAACGTGCCGCAGGGGAGCCGCACCTCCCGCGGCAAACCCATCGTCAACCTGGTGCCCCTGATGGAGCACGAGAAGATTACCGCCGTGTTGCCGGTGAAGGAATTCGACGACGATCATTTCGTCTTCATGGCCACCGCCATGGGCACGGTGAAGAAAACGCCGCTGTCGGAATTTTCCCGTCCCCGCGCCAGCGGCATCATCGCCGTCAATCTGGACGATGGCGACTATCTGGTGGGGGCCGACATCACCAATGGCCGCTGCGATGTGTTGCTCTTCTCCGACGGCGGCAAGGCGGTGCGCTTCGATGAGAACGACGTGCGTCCCATGGGCCGCAACGCCCACGGTGTGCGGGGCATGAAGCTTCTGCCGGGGCAGAAGGTGATTTCCATGGTGGTCGCCAGCGAGCAGAATCTTTCCGTGCTCACCGCCACCGAGAATGGCTACGGCAAGCGCACGCCGCTTTCGGAATACACCCGCCATGGACGCGGCACCCAGGGCATGATCGCCATCCAGACCACGGAACGCAATGGCAAGGTGGTGGCGGCGGCGCTGGTGGATGACAACGACGAAATCATGCTCATCACCACCGGCGGGGTTCTCATCCGCACCCGGGTGCGGGAAATCCGCGAAATGGGGCGCGCCACCCAGGGTGTGATCCTTATCAACCTGGACGAGGGCGAGAAACTCGTCGGCGTAGAGCGCATCGTCGAACGGGACGAGGACGACTGATCCGGCACCGTCAGCCAACGAAGGAAAGAAGCCTCGAGGAAAACCATGGAACGTGTATACAACTTCAGTGCCGGCCCGGCCACGCTACCGCTGGAAGTGCTCGAGCAGGTGCGCGACGAGCTCGTCAACTGGCAGGGCTGCGGCATGTCGGTGATGGAAATGAGCCACCGCGGCAAGGAATTCATGGGTATTTCCGCCCAGGCCGAGGCGGATTTGCGTGAGCTGCTGGCCATCCCCGACCACTACAAGGTGCTCTTCCTGCAGGGGGGCGCTTCACTGCAGTTTGCCATGGTGCCCATGAATCTGCTGCGCGGGCGGAAGAGTGCCGATTATCTCAACACCGGTGAGTGGTCGAAGAAGGCGATCAAGGAAGCGCAGAAGTTCTGCACCGTGAACGTGGTGGCGAGCTCCGAAGACCGCAATTTCTCCTACGCGCCGCCACAGGAGACGTGGAAGCTGAATCCGGATGCGGCCTATGTGCACTACACGCCCAACGAGACTATCGGCGGTGTCGAGATTTTCTGGACGCCGGATACCGGTGAAGTACCGCTGGTCGCCGACATGTCCTCCAACATCCTGTCGCGTCCCATCGACGTCTCCCGCTATGGGCTGATCTACGCCGGGGCGCAGAAAAACATCGGGCCGGCGGGGCTTGCCATCGTCATCGTGCGCGAGGACCTGATCGGCGCACCGCTTGCGGGCACGCCCACCATGCTGGATTACAAGGTCCACGCCGACAATGGGTCCATGTACAACACGCCCCCCACCTTCGCTATCTACGTCGCCGGCCTGGTTTTCAAGTGGCTCAAGCGGCGGGGCGGTCTTGCCGCGATGGAGCAGTACAACATCGCCAAGGCAAAAATCCTCTACGACTACCTGGACAGCACCGACTTCTACCACTGCCCCACGGCGCGGGAGAATCGCTCCCGCATGAACGTGCCCTTCACCCTCAGGGATGCGGCCCTGGACGAGGCTTTCCTCAAGGGGGCCAAAGAGCGCGGCCTGGTTCAGCTCAAGGGCCACCGCTCGGTGGGGGGCATGCGTGCCTCCCTCTACAACGCCATGCCCATCGAGGGGGTGAAGGCTCTGGTGGAATACATGCAGGAATTCGAGAGGGAACATGGCTGAGAAATTCCGCATCCTCACCCTCAACAACATCTCGCCGGTGGGGCTGGCGCGCCTGCCGTCGGAGCGCTACATCATCGGCAGTGACATCGCCGAGCCGGACGCCATCCTGGTGCGGTCGGCGAAAATGCACGACATGGACATCCCGCCAAGCGTGAAGGCCATCGCCCGCGCCGGCGCTGGCACCAACAACGTGCCGGTGGCCAAAATGAGCGAGCGGGGCGTGCCCGTCTTCAATGCGCCGGGTGCCAACGCCAATGCGGTGAAGGAACTGGTCATTGCCAGCATGCTGATTGCCGCCCGCAATCTCATGCCCGCCTGGCAATTCGCCCAATCCCTCGAGGGCGACGATGCGGAGATTGCCAAAGCGGTGGAAGCAGGCAAAAAACAGTTCGCGGGGATTGAACTGCCCAACCGCACCCTGGGCATCATCGGCCTGGGTGCCATCGGCTCCCTGGTTGCCGACGCCGGCATCCGTCTGGGCATGAACGTGATCGGCTTCGACCCGGAAATCACCGTGGAGGCCGCCTGGCGCCTGCCTTCCAGCGTGAAAAAGGCGGCGAGCGTCGAGGAAGTGGTGAAGAATGCCGATTTCATCACCCTGCACGTGCCGCTTTTGGACAAGACGCGTAACATGATCGATGCGGCGCGGATTGCCCTGATGAAACCCGGCACCGTGCTCCTCAACTTCGCGCGGGAGGGTATCGTCGATGACAAGGCCGTGGTCGAGGGCATTGCCAGCAACAAGCTGCGCGCCTATGTGTGCGATTTCCCCAGCAATGCCTTGAAGGGCCATCCGCGCATCATCACCTTCCCCCATCTGGGGGCCTCCACCGAGGAGGCGGAGGAGAACTGCGCAGTGATGGTGGCGGAACAGGTGCGGGACTATCTGGAAAACGGCAACATCCGCAATGCCGTCAATTTCCCCGACGTTTCCATGGCGCGGGAATCCGCTTGGCGCATCGCCATCGCCAACGCCAACGTCCCCAACATGGTGGGACAGATTTCCACCGCCATGGCCGAGGCCGGACTCAACATCCACAACATGGTCAACAAGTCCAAGGGTGAGATGGCCTACACCCTGGTGGACGTGGATAGTGAGCCGCCGCCGGCGGTGATCGAACGTATCGGCCAGATCAAGGGCGTGCTCATGGTGCGCGCCATCCCCGCCCGCTGAGTGCGCCATGTCGGATGCCCTGAAGACGCTGCGCAGCCGGATCGATGCCATTGATGACGAACTGCTGCGGCTTTTCGCCGAGCGCGCGCGGCTGGCGAAGGAGGTGGGGCGGCTCAAACAGGGCAATCACGTCTATCGCCCGGAGCGGGAGGCGCAGGTGCTGCGCCGGCTGCTGGCGGCCAATCCCGGGCCGCTTTCCGACGAGGCGGTGGCGCGGCTTTTCCGCGAAGTCATGTCCGTCTGCCGCGCCCTGGAACAGCCCCTGCGCGTGGCCTACCTGGGGCCGGCGGGGACCTTCAGCCAGGCGGCGGTGGTGAAGCATTTCGGCCACGCGCCCCAGACCGTGGCCTGCGCTTCCATCGATGACGTGTTCCGGCAGGCCGAGGCGGGCATGGTGGACTACGCCGTGGTGCCGGTGGAGAACTCCACCGAGGGCGCCATCGGCCGCACCCTGGATCTGCTCCTCAACACGCCCCTGAAAATCTGTGGCGAGACGGTGGTGCGCGTGCACCAGTGCCTGCTGCGCAAGGAGGACGCGGGGGGAAAGATCGCCCGCGTCTATTCCCATCCCCAGTCCCTGGCCCAGTGCCACGAGTGGTTGAACCAGAATCTGCCCGGGGTGGACCGCGTGCCCGTCGCCAGTAATGCGGAAGCGGCCCGGCTGGCGGCGCAGGAGCCGGAGGCCGCCGCCATCGCCGGGGAGATGGCGGCGGAAATCTATGGCCTCACGGTGCTGGCGCGCAACATCGAGGACGACCCCAACAACACCACCCGCTTCCTCGTCCTGGGGGCACACGATGCCGCCCCCTCGGGGCGGGACAAGACCTCGCTGGTGATGTCGGCGCCCAACCGCCCCGGCGCCGTCTATGAACTCCTCGGCCCCTTTGCCCGTCATGGGGTGTCCATGACCAAGCTGGAATCGCGCCCCTCCGGGGCGAGCCTGTGGGAGTACGTCTTTTACGTGGACGTGGAGGGCCACCGTGAGGACCCGCCGGTTGCCCACTCCCTGGCGGAACTCAGAAACCTCGCGCCCCTGCTCAAAATCCTGGGTTCCTATCCGGTGGCCGACCTGTGAGAACCGGTAAGCTTTGTCCACCATGATCGAAGTCTGCGAAACCGTTCCCGGTCACATCCGCGCCATCGCCCCCTATCCCCCGGGCAAGCCCATTGCCGAACTGGCGCGGGAAATGGGGCTGGCGCCGGAGTCCATCGTCAAGCTCGCCTCCAACGAAAACCCCTTGGGCCCCAGTCCCCGTGCCCTGGAGGCGGTGCGGGAATGCCTTCCTGAGCTTGCCCGCTATCCCGATGGCGCGGGCTTCGAGCTGCGCGCCGCGCTGGCGAAGAAATACGGCGTGGGCATGGACCAGATCGTGCTGGGCAACGGCTCCAACGACGTGCTGGAACTCGCCGCCCGGGCCTTTCTTGCCCCTGGTACCTCCGCCGTTTTCTCCCGCCATGCCTTCGCCGTCTATCCCCTGGCGGTGCAGGCGGTGGGGGCACGGGCCATTGAGGTGCCGGCCAAAGACTTCGGCACCGACCCGGTGGCGATGCTGGAAGCCATCGAAGAGGACACGCGGGTGATTTTCCTCGCCAACCCTAACAACCCCACCGGGACGCTGCTTATGCCGGAGGCGCTGCTTGCCTTCGTCGAAGCGGTTCCCCGCCGGGTGCTGGTGGTGCTAGACGAGGCATACTACGAATACCTGGAGCCGGGGCTCGCGCCGCCCAGCGTCACCTGGCTTTCCCGCTTCCCCAATCTGATGATCACCCGCACCTTCTCCAAGGCCTATGGGCTGGCGGGGCTGCGGGTGGGGTTTGCCCTGGCCCATCCGGAGGTGGCGGACATGCTCAACCGGGTGCGGCAACCCTTCAACGTCAGCACCGTGGCCCAGGTGGCGGCCATCGCCGCCCTCGGGGATGCGGCCCATCTCGAGCGGAGCATTGCCGTAAACCGCGCCGGACTGGCCGCGATGACCGGGGGGCTGGCGCGGCTGGGGCTGGAATGGATTCCCTCCTTCGGCAATTTCTTGTGCTTCCGTGTGGGCAACGCCATGGGCATCTACCAGCGGCTTCTCAAGCGGGGGGTCATCGTGCGGCCGGTGGCCAATTACGGGCTGGCGGAATATCTGCGCGTGAGCGTGGGCCTGCCGGAGGAAAACGAACGGTTCCTGACGGCGCTGGCAGGCGCCCTCGAAGAGGAAGGAAAGGAAACGGCATGATCGTGGTGATGGAAAACGGCGCCACCGAAGAGCAGATCGAAGCAGTGGTGCGCAAGATCAAGGAATACGGCTGTGACGCCAACGTCTCCCGCGGCACCGAGCGCACCGTCATCGGTGCCATCGGCGATGAGCGGAAAATCGATCAGGAAGCAATCGATGCCCTGCCTGGGGTCGAGTACTCCATGCACGTGGTCAAGCCGTACAAGATCGTGGCGCGGGAATGGCACAAGGAAAACACCGTCATCGACATCCGCGGCATTCCCCTGGGGGGCAATCAGATCCAAGTCATCAGCGGCCCCTGCTCGGTGGAAACCCAGGAGCAGATGGACGAGGCGGCACGTTTCGTCAAGGAGGCCGGCTGCCGGCTGATGCGCGGTGGTGCTTTCAAGCCCCGTACCAGTCCCTACACCTTCCAGGGGCGGGGTGTGGAGGGCCTGGCCATGTTCCGCCGGGCGGCGGACAAGTATGGGCTGCCCATCGTTACCGAGCTCATGGACGTGCGCATGCTGGACACCTTCCTCGAGTACGACGTGGATGTGATCCAGATTGGTACCCGCAACATGCAGAACTTCGATCTTCTCAAGGAGGTGGGCCGCATCAACAAGCCGGTGATCCTAAAACGGGGCATGGCGGCCACCATTTCCGAGTGGCTGATGGCGGCGGAATACATCGCCGCCGGCGGCAACCACAACATCATCTTCTGCGAGCGGGGCATCCGCACCTATGAGACTGCCTATCGAAACACCCTGGACGTGACCGCGGTTCCCGTCCTGAAGAAGGAAACCCACCTGCCGGTGATCATCGATCCCTCCCATGCCGGCGGCAAGGCCTGGATGGTGCCGGCGCTGGCGCGGGCGGCCATTGCCGCCGGTGCCGACGGTCTGCTGGTGGAATCCCATCCCCGTCCCTGTGAAGCGTGGTGCGATGCCGACCAGGCCCTGAGTCCCGAGGAACTGAAACACCTCATGGGCGAGCTCAAGGGGATTGCCAGCGTGCTGGGCCGCAGCCTCTGATCACCGTGGAAAAACGGCTCGCTCACCTACCCAAGAATCAGCCGGACCCTGCTGCCTTAGCCCCGGCGACGGCTTGTCATTTTGGTCCCGGGCGTGAGGGGGCATGATGGACTGCGTCGTCATTTTCGGTATCGGCCTTATCGGTGGCTCCCTGGCCCTGGCGCTGCGCGAGGCGGGAAGTGTGAAGCGGGTGATCGGCTTCGGGCGCGATGCGGAAAACCTGCGCATTGCCCGTGAGGCGGGGGTCATCGACGAGATCGGCAGCGATGCCGCCCAGGTGGCGGAGGCCGATGTGGTGGTGCTGGCGGTGCCGGTGGGCCAGATGGGGGGCGTCATGGCGGCCATCGCTCCCCATCTTGCCCCCCACACCGTGATCACCGACGTGGGCAGCACCAAACAGGATGTGATCGCCCTCGCCCGCACGCACCTCAAAGACCGGCTTGCCCGCTTCGTCCCCGCGCATCCCATCGCCGGCGCGGAAAAGAGCGGCGTGAGGGCGGCGCGGGCCGATCTTTTTCGTGATCGGGTGGTGGTGATCACGCCGCTTGCGGAAACCGATCCGGTGGCGCGCAGCCAGGTGGCGGGCCTGTGGACCGCATGCGGCGCGCGCATCGTGGAGCTCAACCCGCAGGAACACGACGAGGTGTTCGCAGCGGTGAGCCATCTGCCCCACGTGCTCGCCTTCGCCCTGGTGGACTACATCGCCGCGCAAAAGGAGGCGGCGCGTCTTTTTGGTCTGGCGGCAAGCGGCTTCCGCGACGTGACCCGTATTGCCGCCAGTTCCCCCGAGATGTGGCGCGACATCTGCCTTGCCAACCGCGAGGCGCTGCTGCGACACCTCACGGGTTATGAGGCGGAACTTGAGCACCTGCGCGCGCTGATTGCCGCCGGTGACGGCGAGGGCCTGGCGGAAGTCTTCACGCGGGCGCGCAATACCCGCCGCCGTTTCCTCGGCGAGGGCTGATGGCAACATCCGTCGCGGCGCGCCCCTTTGCCTGGGCTAGATTTCCATGACCAAGGACCATCTCGACCTGCAACCCATTCCCCGCATGGCGGGCAGTGTGAAACTGCCCGGCTCGAAGAGCATTTCTAACCGCACCCTGCTTCTTGCGGCGCTGGCGGAAGGCGTGACGGAGGTGCGTGGGCTGCTCGATTCGGACGATACCCGGGTCATGCTGGAGGCGCTGGCGCGTCTGGGTGTCGAGTGGGAGCGCCTGGGCGATGGCGACCATTACCGGGTGCGGGGGGTGGCGGGCCGCTTCCCCGTTCGGGAGGCGGACCTTTTCCTGGGCAATGCCGGCACCGCCTTTCGACCGCTCACGGCGGTGCTGGCCTTGGCGGCGGGGCACTATCGGCTGTCCGGTGTGCCACGCATGCACGAGCGGCCCATCGGCGACCTGGTGGATGCCCTGCGTCAGTTGGGGGCGCGCATCGATTATCTGGGAGCGGAAGGTTATCCGCCGCTTGCCATCCATCCGGCGGAGATTCGCGCCGGCGGCAGGGTGCACATCCGGGGCAATGTTTCCAGCCAGTTCCTCACCGCCGTGCTCATGGCGTTGCCCCTCACCGGTGTGGCCCACACAGTGGAAGTGGTGGGGGAACTGATTTCCAAGCCCTACGTGGAAATCACCCTCAACCTCATGCGCCGCTTCGGCGTGGAAGTGGAGCGGGAGGGTTGGTCGCAGTTTCACATCGCGGCCAACCAGCGCTACCGCAGTCCGGGCACGGTGCAGGTGGAGGGGGATGCTTCCAGCGCTTCGTATTTCCTCGCGGCCGGTGCCATCGGCGGTGGTCCGGTGCGGGTGCTGGGGGTGGGCAGAAACAGCATCCAGGGTGATGTGCGCTTTGCCGACGTGCTGGCGCAAATGGGCGGGCTCATTCGCAGCGGCGAGGACTGGATCGAGGCCTGCGGGCCGCGCGTGCTCAAGCCCATCGATGCGGACCTCAACCACATTCCCGATGCGGCGATGACGGTCGCCGTGGCGGCACTCTTCGCCCGCGGCACCACCACCATCCGCAACATCGCCAGTTGGCGGGTGAAGGAAACCGATCGCATCGCCGCCATGGCGCGGGAGCTCGCCAAACTCGGAGCGCAAGTGGAGACGGGGGCGGATTTCATCCGCATCACCCCCCCGGCGGCGGGACTGACACCCCATGCCGAAATCGAAACCTATGACGATCACCGCATGGCCATGTGTTTTTCCCTGGTGGCGCTTGCCGGTGTGCCGGTGCGCATCCTCGATCCCGGTTGTGTGGCGAAGACCTTCCCCGGCTATTTCGATGTCTTCCTCAGCCTGGTGCAGCCGGATGTGCCGGTGATCGCCATCGACGGCCCTTCCGCTTCGGGCAAGGGAACCGTTGCCCAGCGGGTGGCGCAGCGGCTGGGCTTCCATTACCTGGACAGCGGCGCCCTCTACCGTCTGCTGGCCCTGGCGGCGCGGCGGGCGGGCGTGGCCTGGGAGGATGCGCAGGCGCTTAAAGAGCTTGCGGCCACCCTGCCCGTGCGCTTCGAGGCAGAGCGGGTGTGGCTTGGCGAGGAGGATGTCACCGATGCCATCCGCAGCGAGGAAATCAGCGCCGGGGCCTCCGTGGTGGCGCAATGGCCGGCGGTACGCGATGCCCTCCTGGACCGCCAGCGGGCTTTCCGCCAGCCGCCGGGTCTGGTGACCGACGGGCGCGACATGGGTTCGGTGGTCTTCCCTGATGCCCGCGTCAAGATTTTTCTCACCGCCAGCCCCGAAGTGCGGGCGGAGCGCCGATATAAACAGTTGATGGAAAAAGGAATGTCTGCTAACATCCAAACTCTTTTGCAGGACATCCGGGAGCGGGATGCGCGGGATTCCCGGCGCAGCGCGGCCCCCTTGCAGAAAAGTGCGGATGCGAGCGTGCTCGATACCAGCGCCCTCACCATCGACGAAGCGGTGGCGGAGGTGATCCGGCGATTCGAGGCGGCATCCGCAGCGGGTGTCACCGGAGGCTGAAGGAAACCCAGGGCGGTAGCAGGCTGTTGAAAGCCTGAAGACCGTTTCGGTTACCCCGGTGATGTGGTCACAAACAGGCAACCCGTCCGCAATCGGGAAGATTCGGGCGGCATTTTTCAGGTACCCCTTCATGATGGCGACTTCGCAAACCTCCACCACCCAGACTGCTGCCGGCAACGAAAGTTTTGCCGCCCTTTTCGAAGAATCGCTTGCCCGCCAGGAAATGCGCGTGGGCGAGCTCATCACCGCCGAGGTGGTGGCGATCCGCGGCGACGAGGTGATCGTCAACGCGGGTCTCAAGTCGGAAAGCGTGATCCCCGCCTCCGAGTTCCGCAATGATCGCGGCGAACTCGAAGTCAAAGAGGGCGACTTCGTCACCGTCGCCATCGAAGCCCTCGAGGACGGCTACGGTTCCACCCGCTTATCCCGGGAGAAAGCGAAGCGCATCGCCGCCTGGCAGGAGCTGGAGCAGGCGATGGAAAACAACCAGCTGGTCAAGGGCATCATCACCGGCAAGGTCAAGGGTGGGCTTACGGTGATGATCAACGGCATCCGCGCCTTCCTGCCCGGCTCGCTGGTGGATGTGCGGCCGGTGAAGGACACCACCCCCTACGAGGGCAAGGAATTCGAGTTCAAGGTCATCAAGCTCGACAAGAAACGCAACAACGTGGTGGTCTCCCGCAAGGCTGTGCTCGAGGAAACCCTGGGCGCCGAGCGCCAGGCGCTCCTGGAAAGCCTGAAGGAAGGCATGGTGGTCAAGGGCGTGGTGAAGAACATCACCGACTATGGTGCCTTCGTCGATCTGGGGGGCATCGACGGTCTGCTGCATATCACCGATCTGGCCTGGCGCCGGGTGAAGCACCCCTCCGAGGTGCTCTCCGTGGGCGATGAGGTGGAGGCCAAGGTCCTCAAGTTCGACCAGGAAAAGAACCGCGTTTCCCTCGGCCTCAAACAGCTGGGCGACGATCCCTGGGTCAACATTTCCCGCCGTTATCCGCCGGGCACGCGGCTTTTCGGCAAGGTGACCAACATCACCGATTACGGTGCCTTCGTGGAGATCGAGCCGGGCATCGAAGGCCTGGTGCATGTGTCGGAAATGGACTGGACCAACAAGAACGTTCATCCGGCCAAGGTGGTGCAGGTGGGCGACGAGGTGGAAGTGATGATCCTCGAAATCGACGAGGAGCGCCGCCGCATCTCCCTGGGCATGAAGCAGTGCAAACCCAACCCGTGGGAAGAGTTTGCCGCCAACTACCGCAAGGGCGACAAGGTCAAGGGGCAGATCAAATCCATCACCGACTTCGGCGTCTTCATCGGGCTGCCCGGTGGCATTGATGGTCTGGTGCACCTGTCCGATCTCTCCTGGACGGAGCCGGGCGAGGAGGCGGTGCGCAAGTACAAGAAGGGCGACGAAGTGGAAGCCGTGGTGCTTGCCATCGACCCCGAGCGCGAGCGCATCTCTCTCGGCATCAAACAGTTGCAGGGCGATCCTTTCACCAACTACGTGGCCTCCCACGACAAGGGCGCCATCGTCAAGGGGACGGTGAAATCCCTCGATGCCAAGGGCGCCGTCATCCAGCTTGCCGATGACGTCGAAGGTTATCTGCGGGCATCCGAAGTGTCCCGTGACCGTGTCGAGGACATCCGCACCCACCTTAAGGAAGGGGATGAGGTGGAAGCCATGATCATCAGCGTGGACCGGAAGAACCGCAGCATCAGCCTTTCCATCAAGGCCAAGGAGGCGGCGGAGGCCGCCGAGGCCATGGAAAAAATGGCGGCCGAACAGTCGGCGAGCAGCGGCACCACCAACCTGGGCGCGCTTCTGAAAGCAAAGCTGGATACCAAGAGCACCGGACAATAACAAAACCGGGGTTTGGCCATGACCAAATCGGAGCTCATCATGCGGCTGTCGGCGCGCTATCCCCAGCTGGTGACCAAGGACGCGGAATTGGCGGTGAAAACCATCCTCGATGCCATGGCGAAAAGCCTGTCGCAGGGGGAGCGCATCGAAATCCGTGGTTTTGGCAGTTTCAGCCTCAACTACCGGCCACCGCGTATCGGGCGCAATCCCAAGACCGGCGGCCGCGTCGAGGTGCCGGCCAAGTATGTGCCCCACTTCAAGGCGGGGAAGGAGCTCAGGGACCGCGTGGACAACCGCAAGCGGCAGGCGGAAACGCCGCCCGCCAGTGAGAGCTGAGGCCGTGAACGCTGCAGGCACGCAATCCCCGGGGCCGGCGCCGGCCTTTCGCTGAGGCGGGCCTGCACCAGGCCGGTGGCAGAGGAGGCAAGGCATGCGATTCGTCACCCCGGTGCTTGGTCTGGTGTTGTTCCTCCTCGCCGTTGGCTTTGCCGTCAAGAACAGTGAAGTCGTCACCCTGCGCTATTACCTGGGCACCGAGTGGCAGGCGCCCCTGGTGGTGGTGCTTCTGGTGTTTTTTGCCCTGGGCGCGGTGGCGGGGGTGGCGGCGAGCGTGAGCTACATGTTGCGCCAGCGGCGGGAGATCCTGGCCCTCAAACGGGAACTGCGTCAGCGCAACCAGGAGGCCCAGCGGGCCGAGGGCGCCCAAACCGCGGGTCAAGCTTAGACGCCGGAAACCCGTCGTGGATTTCGAATACTGGTGGCTGCTGGGGTTCGCCCTCTTCTTCCTGCTCGGCTGGGTGGCGGCCCGCATCGACATCAAGCACGTCATCTCCCAGTCCAGACAACTGCCCGAGTCCTACTTCAAGGGCCTGAACTTCCTCCTCAATCAGCAGCCGGACAAGGCCATCGAAGCCTTCACCGAGGCGGCGCGCGCGGACAGCGAAACTGTCGAGCTGCATTTCACCCTCGGTGGGCTGTTCCGCCGTCGTGGGGAGGTGGAGCGGGCCATCAAGTTGCACCAGGGTTTGATTGATCGTCCCGATCTGGGCGAGGAGCAGCGCCTCGCGGCGCAGATGGAGCTCGGCCAGGATTACCTCAAGGCGGGGCTCCTCGACCGCGCCGAACAGGTCTTCCGGAAGCTGGAGAAAACCCACCACGTAGAGGCTGCCCGCCGCGCCCTGATGGAGATTTACGTCCAGGAAAAGGAATGGGACAAGGCGATCGCCATGGCAGAGCGTCTGGCCGAGAGCGCCGGCACCGGCTATCTCGTGGAAATCAGCCAGTTTCATTGCGAGAAGGCGGCTGCCCTGGCCATGGAGGGGCGTTTCGACGCGGCGGCCGACGAGCTCACGGAAGCGCTGCGGGTGAACCGGCGCAACGTGCGTGCCACCGTGCTCGCCGGGGATTTTGCCCTCGCCTCGCGGCGGCCGGAGGAGGCGATCACCGCCTGGCGGCGGGTGGAGGCGCAAAACCCGGACTATCTGCCGCTGGTGGCGGAAAAACTGCTCGCCTGTTACCGTGACCTGGGACGGGTGCAGGATGCGGCCCATCTGCTCAAAGGGTGGCTTGCCAACCATCCCAGCGTGGACCTCTTCGGTGCCGCCTTCCAGGCGGTCCTGGAGGCGGAGGGCAGCGAAGCCGCCCACCGCCTGGGCCGCGAGGAGCTGCGCCGCAATCCGACCCTGCTTGCCCTGGAAAAAATCCTCGACGCCCAACTCTACGAGGCACCCCCGGAGGCGAGACAGGATCTGCAGGCCATCCGCAATCTTGTTCACCAGCATGCCCGTCGCCTCGCCTTCTTCCAATGCGACAATTGCGGTTTCAAGGCGCGGCAGTTTTTCTGGCGCTGTCCCGCCTGCGGCGGCTGGGAGACCTTCCCGCCGCGCCGGCTGGAGGAGCGTCAGGCCTCGGCCCAGAGCTAGCCCATGTTGAGCGAACCCCGCATCATCGTCGCCCTCGACTATGCCGCCAGCGCGCCGGCGCTGGCGCTCGCCCGGCGGCTGGACCCCGCCCGCTGCCGCCTCAAGGTGGGCAAGGAGCTGTTCACTGCCGCCGGCCCTGCCCTGGTGGAAAAACTCAGGGCGGCGGGCTTCGAGGTCTTTCTCGATCTCAAGTTCCACGACATTCCCCACACCGTCGCCGCCGCCTGCCGCGCCGCGGCAGGGCTGGGGGTGTGGATGATCAACGTCCATGCCCTGGGTGGGCGGGCCATGTTGACCGCCGCCGCGGAAGCCCTGGCGGGCCTGCCGCAGGCCCCCCATCTCGTTGCCGTGACGGTGCTCACAAGTCTGAAGGCGGCCGACCTGGTGGAAGTGGGCATCAGCGAGCCCCCCGAGGCAGTGGTGGTGCGGCTTGCGCGTCTGGCACAGGAGTGCGGGCTTGCGGGCGTGGTCTGCTCGCCGAGGGAGGCGGCCCTGTTGCGGGCGGCGCATGGTCCGGATTTTCTCCTGGTCACCCCGGGTATCCGCCCGGTGGGTGCTCAAGCCGGGGATCAGGCGCGCATTGCCACCCCCGCCGAGGCCCTCCGTGCGGGTGCAAGCCACCTGGTGATCGGCCGACCCATCACCCAGGCGCCGGACCCCATGGCGGCGCTGGAAAACATCGAAAAGGAAATCAAGGGAGCGTTCCTATGAAAATCACCATCATCGGCACCGGCTACGTGGGGCTGGTCACCGGCACCTGTCTTGCCGAAGTGGGCAACGAGGTCATGTGCCTGGACGTGGACGCGCGCAAGATCGCCCTGCTCAACGAGGGAGGCATTCCCATCTACGAACCGGGGTTGGAGGATCTGGTCCGGCGTAACGTGGCCGCCGGACGACTCCACTTCACCACCGACGTGGCGAAGAGTGTGGCTTTTGGCCAGGTGCAGTTCATCGCTGTGGGCACGCCGCCCGACGAGGACGGTTCCGCCGATCTGCAATACGTGGTGGCGGCGGCGCGCAACATCGGCCGCCACATGGACGAATACAAGGTCATCGTGGACAAGTCCACGGTGCCGGTGGGCACCGCCGACAAGGTACGCGCCGCGGTGCAGGAAGAGCTCGCCCGCCGCTGCCTCGACATTCCCTTTGCCGTGGTCTCCAATCCCGAATTCCTCAAGGAGGGGGCGGCGGTGGAGGACTTCATGCGCCCGGACCGCATCGTCGTCGGCACCGACGATCCCCGGGCGCTGGCAATCATGCGGGCGATCTATGCCCCCTTCCAGCGCAACCACGAACGCCTGATCGCCATGGATATCCGCTCCGCCGAGCTCACCAAGTACGCGGCCAATGCCATGCTTGCCACCCGCATTTCCTTCATGAACGAGCTGGCCCTGCTTGCGGAAAAACTGGGCGCTGACATCGAACACGTGCGTCAGGGCATCGGCTCCGATCCCCGCATCGGTTATCACTTCCTCTATGCCGGCGTGGGCTATGGCGGCTCCTGTTTCCCCAAGGACGTCCAGGCCTTGCAGCGCACCGCGCAGGAACACGGCGTCACCCTGCGGGTGATCGAGGCGGTGCAGGCGGCCAACGAGCGGCAGAAACGGGTGCTGCTGGAGAAAATCAAGGCCCGCTTCGGCGAAGACTTGCGCGGCCGCTGCTTCGCCCTGTGGGGGCTGGCCTTCAAGCCTGACACCGACGACATGCGCGAGGCACCCAGCCGCGTCATCATGGAGGGCCTGTGGCAGGCGGGTGCCACGGTGCGGGCCCATGACCCGGTGGCCATGCACGAGGCCCGGCGCATCTATGGCGACGAACCCCGCCTTACGTACGCGGCCACCCCCATGGATGCCCTGGACGGCGCCGATGCGCTGGTGATCGTCACCGAATGGAAAGTCTTCCGCAGCCCGGATTTTGCCGACATGCGGCGCCGACTCCGGCAGCCTGTCATCTTCGACGGCCGCAATCTCTACGAACCCAACGTGGTGCGGCAGGCAGGGTTCGAGTATTTTCCCATCGGCCGGCAATGAGACCGGGGACGAAAGAAAGACACCATGCGTGACCTGCGCGAGGCGAGAGTCCTGGTGGTGGGCGATGTGATGCTGGACCGTTACTGGTTCGGCGAGGTGAGCCGCATCTCCCCCGAGGCGCCCGTGCCCGTGGTGCGGGTGACGGGCAGCGAGGATCGCCCGGGCGGGGCGGCCAACGTGGCGCGCAACATCACGGCGCTTTCCGGCCAGGCCTGGCTTTTGTCGGTGGTGGGGGCGGACGAGGCGGGAAGCCGGCTGCGCGAGCTTTTACAGGCGGAGGGGGTGCAGGCCTTTCTGCACACCGATGCTACCATTTCCACCATCATCAAGCTGCGGGTCATTGGCCGCCAGCAGCAGCTTCTGCGCATCGATTTCGAGACGCCGCCCAGCCACGAAATCCTCGCCGCCAAGCTTGCCGACTACGAGCGCATGCTGCCCGAGTGCGATGTGGTGGTGCTCTCCGACTATGGCAAGGGCGGGCTCATGCACATCGAACGCATGATCGAGCTGGCGCGTTTCGCGGGCAAACCGGTACTGGTCGATCCCAAGGGCGATGACTACAGCCGTTATCGCGGGGCCACCCTGCTCACCCCCAACCGCGCCGAGTTCCGTGAAGTCGCCGGCAGTTGGCGCAGCGAGGAGGAACTGACGCAAAAGGCCCATGCCCTCATCCACAGCCTCGAGCTCGATGCGCTGCTCGTTACCCGCAGCGAAGAGGGCATGACGCTTTTCCGCCAGGGTGAGCGGCTGCACGAGCCGACCCAGGCGCGGGAGGTGTTCGATGTCTCCGGCGCCGGGGATACGGTGATCGGCACGCTCGCCCTCATGCTGGCCTGCGGTGCGCCCCTGGAGGAAGCCATGCGCATTGCCAACCGGGCGGCCGGCATCGTCGTTGGCAAGCTGGGTACCGCCGTGGTGCACCGGGAAGAACTCTTCGGCTAACGCCTTGCGCATTGCCCTGCACGGGGCGCAAGGTTTGGTGGAGAAGGGATTTGACTTCGGCGCCAGGCGCATCGAAAAAGGAGAACACATGTACTACATCGTCACCGGAGCGGCCGGTTTCATCGGCGCCAACCTGGTCAAGGCGCTCAACGAGCGCGGTGAGACCAACATCATCTGCGTGGACAACCTGAGCCGGGCGGACAAGTTCCGCAACCTCGTGGACTGCGAGATTGCCGATTACATCGACAAGCAGGATTTCCTCGACATGCTTCTGGATGGCGCCTGGGAGGGCGAGATCGCCGCCGTGCTGCACGAGGGTGCATGCTCCGACACCATGGAAACGGATGGCCGTTACATGATGGACAACAATTACCGCTACACGGTCACCCTCTTCGAGCACTGCCAGGCGGAGGACATTCCCTTGCTTTACGCTTCTTCCGCCAGCGTCTACGGCAGCGGCCTGATTTTCCGCGAAGAGCGCCAGTTCGAGGCCCCGCTCAATGTGTACGGCTACTCCAAATTTCTCTTCGACCAGTATTTGCGCCGCCACTGGCACCATCTCACCAGCCAGGTGGTGGGCTTCCGCTATTTCAACGTCTATGGGCCGCGGGAACAACACAAGGGCCGCATGGCCTCGGTGGCCTTTCACTTCTTCAACCAGTACATGAGCGAAGGTCGGGTGAGGCTGTTCGAAGGCAGCGGCGGCTACGGAAATGGCGAGCAGCGACGGGATTTCATCTCCGTCGAGGACGTGGTCAAGGTCAATCTCTACTTCCTCGACCATCCCGAGTATTCGGGAATTTTCAATGTCGGCACCGGCCGCTCGCAGACCTTCAACGACGTGGCTGTTGCCACCATCAATGCCTGCCGCCGCGCGCGGGGGGAGGCACCGCTGACCCTGGCGGAGCTGCAAAGCCGGGGTATCATTGAGTACATTCCTTTCCCCGAGGCGCTCAAAGGTAAATATCAGAGCTTCACCGAGGCGGACATCTCCCGTCTGCGCAATGTGGGCTATACGGAACCGTTCCTCACCGTGGAGGAAGGTGTCGCCCGCTATGTGGAGTACCGCCTGGCGCAGGGGGAAGGACAAAGCGGACAGTGACCCATTGCAACCCAACGGAGGCAGCATGCCTTACTTTGTGTACCGGATCGAAAACCTGCCCATCCGCCGTCTGGAAAAACTCTGCGTCTTCGACGTGTTCAAGGAAGCGAGTGCTTTTGCCAAACAGCAGCGGGCAACCCAGAATCTGTCGGAAGGAACGGTGATCAAGGTGATCTTCGCGGAGAACGAACTGGTGGCGGAGGACCTGCTGTCTCAGGTGCGCGAGGCGCCCCCCCGCATCGGTGACGATTACTGAGGGCGGCGCCTTCCCTCGCCATGTATGACGAAAACGCCTACCGGGAGACCTACCGCGAGGTCAATCCCCTGCAATGTGTCTTCGAGCGGGGGATGCTCAGGCGGTGTGTGGATTGCGAAATGGCTGTGCGACGCAACATTGCCGAACGGGAGGCGGTGGGCTGTCGCGACCAGGCGGCCCACGCCCTTTGCGCGGGATTCAAGGAGCGGCTCAAGCGGGCCGCCATGTTCGTCCTCAAGGTGGCGCACCCGGACGATCCCCTCCCCCATGCGAAGGAACTGAAGCTGCAGTGCGGGGGGCTGGCGGGCCTTGGCGAGGCGGTGGGGGAAGGGCCGCAGGAGACGGGAAACGTGGCGGCCCTGTTGCGTGGGGCTCTTTCCCGCCACGGCAGCCTCGATGATCTGCCCTATCAGGCGATGCTGCCCATGATCCGCTCCTTCGAGCCACGCCCACGTCGCTGAGGGGAAATCGCGGGGGCGTTGCCCCGTCCCACGCAGGTTTCAGGGAGCCGCGGCTCCCATGCGCTGGAAGCAATGGCACCCTCAGCGGGCAAGCCGCGCCGCCCCCGCCCGTGCGATCAATCCATCCTGCTCCGAGGTGACCCCGCTCACACCGATGGCGCCCACGATCTCGCCATCCACCACCAGGGGCAGTCCCCCCTCCACGGGCGTGACGCCAGGCAGACCCAGCACGGCGCGGCGGCCGCCGGCCAGGGCTTCCTCCCACGCCTTGCTCGGCCGTTTGAAGGCAAGGGCCGTACGCGCCTTGGCCTGGGCGACTTGGATGCTTCCGATCTGCGTGCCGTCCATGCGCACGAGGTGGAGAAGGTGGCCGCCGTCATCGACGATGGCGATGACCACGTTCCAGCCGCGGCGGCGGGCGAAGCCTTCGGCGGCGGCGGAAATTCGGCGCGCCGCCGCGAGGCTCAAAGTGCGTTTGCTGAGCAGGGGTAGAGACGATTTGGCTGCCATGGGGGTCACCTGCAGCGGGCAAGGGCGCGCCGCTTCTCATAAGCCTCGCGGGCAATGGTCACATCCTCGACAAAGCGGGGCAGTTCCTCCAGGGTGAGGGCCTGGGGCCCGTCCACGAGGGCTTTGGCGGGGGCCGGGTGGAAGTCCACCAGGATCATGTTGGCGCCGGCAATCACGCCCTGGGCGGTGACATGGAAGATGTCGAGAATGCCGTCCGGGTCGGCGGCGCGGGAGCCCACGGAATGGGACGGATCAATGCACACCGGCATGCGGGTTAAGCGTTTGACCACCGGCACATGGGCGAAATCGACGAAGTTGCGGTGGGGATCGCCCATGTTGGTCTTCATCCCCCGCAGCCCGAAAACGACCTTGCGGTTGCCTTCGGAGGCGAGGTATTCGGCGGCGTTGAGGGATTCGTCGAGGGTGATGCCAAAACCCCGCTTGAGCAGCACCGGAAATTCCTGCTGCCGCCCCACCGCCTTCAGCAGCTCGAAATTCTGCGTGTTGCGGGTGCCGATCTGCAGCATGATGCCCGTGGGATGGCCGGTGAGGTGCAGCGCCTCACGGATTTCCTCGACATGGGACTCATGGGTGACCTCCATGGCGATCACCTTGATGCCGTATTTGCCCGCCAGCTCGAAGACATAGGGCAGGCAGGCCTTGCCGTGACCCTGGAAGGAATAGGGGCTGGTGCGGGGCTTGTAGGCGCCCATGCGGGTGCAGACCAGACCCTGGGCGTGCAGGGCGCGGAGCATGAGTTCCACGTGTTCCCGCGTATCCACCGCGCAGAGGCCGGCGAAGATGTTCAGATTGTCCTGGGCGAAACGCACACCGTTGTATTCGAAATGGGTGGGACGGGTGTCGTCCCGGTGACGTCCCAGCACCCGGTATTCCTCCGAAACGCGCACCACCCTTTCCACGCAGGGCAGGCTTTTCATGTAGTCGAGGGAGAGGGTGGCGGTATCGCCGATGAGATAGATTTCGGTAAGGCGCTGCTGCGCGCCCTGCTCGTGATGCACGCGGTACTCGATGTTGGGCAGCCGGTCGAGGAAATCGATGAGCTGCCGGTACTCGGGTGCATTGAGATCGACGTTGGGGGTGAGGATGAGGATCATGGTCAATCGCCTTCCAATGGGTGCAGTTGACAACCCTCGGGGTTACAGCGCAAATAGCCGCCGGCTTCGTACCAGTCGGGCAGCACCCAGCGCTCGCAGAGGCGGCCATCCACCTCATGGGTGTGATGCCCCGGGCGATGGGTGTGGCCGTGGATGAGCCGCTTCACGCCGTGCTCCCGCAGCGCGTTTGTCACCGCGGCCGCGTTGACGTCCATGATGGCTGGGGGCTTGCCTGCTTTTTCCTTTTCACTGCGGGCGCGCAGCGCCTCGATCTGGGCCTTGCGCCGGCTGAGGGGCTGAGCGAGGAATTCCGCCTGCCAGCGGGGATCGCGCACCATGGCGCGAAACTCCTGATAGTCGTGATCGTCGGTGCACAGGGTGTCGCCATGCATGAGGAGCGTGGGCTTGCCCTCCACCTCGCGCACGCTGGGATCGGGCAGAAGGTGGATGCCGGTGCTGTGGGCAAAGCGGGCGCCGATGAGGAAGTCCCGGTTGCCATGCATGAGAAAGATGGGCAGCCTTTGCGCGGCTTCACCCAACAGGCGGGCGATGTGGGCGTTGAAGGGGTCGTCGAGATCGTCGTCGCCGGCCCAGGATTCGAACAAATCGCCGAGGATGTAGAGGGCCCGCGCGCCCTCAACGGTTTCGCGCAAAAAATGCGCGAACCGCTCCCCGATGCGCGGCCGTCGGGGCGACAGATGTAAGTCGGCGATGAAGAGTGTCGACACGATCGTCACTGGCAACGCCGCCCGGCTGTGTCTACCTCGGGATTGGGGGCGGGACCAGGGGCGCGGCCGGGGACGGGGGCTTGTATGGCGGAAAAGCGGGCTTTCACACCACCTCGGCGCTTTCGATCACCACGTCTTCCACGGGCACGTCCTGATGCCCGGCCCGCTGGCCAGTGCGTACCTTGCGGATTTTGTCCACCACCTCCTGGCCCTCGACGACGCGGCCGAAGACGCAATAACCCCAGCCCTGCGGGGTGGGCGCGGTGAAGTTGAGGAAGTCATTGTTGGCGACGTTGATGAAGAACTGCGCCGTGGCCGAATGGGGATCGGAGGTGCGCGCCATGGCGATGGTATAGGGCTCGTTGCGCAGTCCGTTGTCGGCCTCGTTGCGGATGGGGGCGCGGGTGGGCTTGAGCACCATCCCCGGTTCGTAACCGCCGCCCTGGATCATGAAACCGTCGATGACCCGGTGAAAGAGCGTGCCGTTGTAATGCCCGCTTTGCACGTACTCCAGGAAATTGGCGGTGGTGAGCGGCGCTTTTTCCGCGTCAAGTTCCAGCAAGATGCTGCCCAGGTTTGTGTTTAGTCTTACCTTTGCCATTGGCTTTTCCTTTCGGCTTGGGGGTGGGGGCGGGTTCCGGCGGCAGCAGGGCCACCTTCTCGATGATGACCGGCTCCAGGGGCACGTCCTCCTTGAGGGGGCCAGCGGCGCCGGTGGGCAGTTCGGCGATTTTCTTCAGCACGTCCATGCCGCTCAAGACCTTGCCGAACACACAATAACCATAGTAGTCGGGATCGTCCCGGTGGTGGTTGAGGAATTTGTTGCTGTCCAGGTTGATGAAGAACTGGGAGGTGGCGGAATGGATGTCCCGGCCCCGGGCCATGGCGATGGTGCCGGGTTCATTGGTGAGCCCGTTCTTGGCTTCGCTGGGAATGGGAGGCAGGGTGGGCTTGGGGGTGAAATCCGGGGTGTAGGCACCCCCCTGCACGATGAAATCCTTGACCACCCGATGAAAGACCGTTCCCTCGTAAAAGCCGCTCTTCACGTAATTGAGGAAATTTTCCACCGTCACCGGCGCCTTGTCGGGGAAGAGCTCGAGAACGATACGGCCATGGTTGGTGACCATCTCCACCCGGGGATTGGCGGCACGCGCCGGCCAGGCGGCCAGCAGAGCGAGCGCGGCGATGAACAGGATTTTTTTCATGGCCTCCTCCTTGTCTTCTGCCAACGGCGATTTTTTAGCGGAACGCCGCCCCTTTGGCAATGACAAAAAGGCAAGCCTTGCCGGGGTGGCAGAGGGGATCAGGCTGCGCCTTCATAGACGATCTTCCATGCTCCGCCCTCCTGCCGCCAGTACTGGCGCTTGCGCATGGTGCCTTGCAGGTTGTTGCTGCGGTAATCCTGGTCGAAGGTGACGACGACGAGGTCGTCCTGTCCGGGATAGCGGAAAAGGCTCAGGTTGGAGAGGCGAACCTCGATGTGGGTCTTGCCGGCATTGACCTGCCGTTTGAGCGCCGCCCAGGCGGTGTAGTCCTGCTCGCCATTGTGGAAGGCGGTGGAATAGTGGGCGAGATACCGCTCGGTGTTGAGGCTCTCCCAGTCGCGGCGCCAGCGTTCGATTTCCCGGCTGAGGGCGTCCCGTTCGGCGCGCAGGCGGGCGGGCTCCACCCAGGTAAGCCCATCGCCGATGATGACGGGAGTGCGGCCGACGGAAATGTAGGGCCGCAGCGCTTCCAGGTCCTCGTTGCTGAGCACCACACAGCCATTGCTGGCGCGGGGCGGGCGGCTGTAGGTGTCGCTGGGCACCCCGTGCAGCCAGATGCCCGATCCATTGCGCCCGAGACGCCGATCCCATTCGTTGGGATAGTTGATGGGGAAGGCGCCGCTGCCGTAGAAATCCGTGAGCTTGGCGGGGGCGAGGGCATCCACCACGAAATAGACGCCAAGGGGGGTGCGCTGATCACCCTCCCGCGTCTTGTCCGCCCCCCGTTTGCCCACCGTCACATAATAGTCGGCCACGTAGCGGGGATCGCCGCCTTCATTGCGAAAGACATAGAGCCGGGAACGGCGGGTGTCCACCACCACGGCGTGGGTCTGGCTGGGGTCGAGTTGGAGCAGCGGCGCGGGCACGCGGTCCCGGGGCACCGGCTCCAGATAGTGTTTGAGGCGCACCCGGGCTTCTTCGCGGAAATCCACCACCCGTTCATCGGGCACATCGCCCAGGGTGGAGATGGGCCGCGCCCGTGCCATGAGCAGATCACCCCGGATGAGGTGGGCGAGACGGAAATTGGGCCGCAGACTGAGCAGGGTTTCCACCCGTTGCAGGGCGGCATCGAGGCGATTGTTCTGGATCTCGAGCAGGGCCTCGACGAGCAATCCCTCCGGCGTGCGCGGGGCGGCTGCGGGGCTTGCTGGAACGGCCCGCGGACGGTGGCCCATGGCGGTGGCGGGGGGCTCCAGCAGCGGCAGCAGCAAAAGCCAGGTGAAGAAAACGGCGAGCTTGCCGCGATGCGCGGACAGTCCGCGGCGGAAAGCGGACAGGCCTGCTTGCCCCTTCATGCTCAGCCGCCGACCCGTTCCTGTTCGATCAGCCATTTCGTGCCATGACGCTTAAAGATAAGCGTCTTGGTGACTTCGGAATCCAGACGGTCCGCGCGGTAGTGCTGGCGGAAGGTGACGGCCACGCGGTCATCTCCAAGGCGACGCGCCGTAAGGTTATCGACGGTGACCTGGATGCGTTTGGGCGCGGTAAGCCGCTCCCGGCGGCTCATCTCCCACTCGGCGCGGCGCTGGCCCTTGGGCGGTTTGAAATCCGGTCCGTAGAAGGACAGATATTCCGCCACATTCTGCGCCGACCAGGCGCGGGCCCATTCCTTCACCGTCTGCACGGCTGCCTCGGTCGCATCGACAGCAGGCTTGGTCGGCGCTGGCTTCTCCGCCGGTTTTTCCGCGGCGGGCGGCGCTGCCGCCTCAAGGGGTGGCTTCGCCACTGGCGGTGTGGCTGTCGGTGTGACGGCGGCGGGCGCGGCCGCCACCGCGGCGGCGGGCTTGGCGTTGGCGCCTCCCTGGCCCGGCTGCGGGCGTGCCGCTTCGGGCTTGACGCCCCGCTGCAGACGCGCATTGATGGGGAAGATTTCCCGGATCAGGGCGAGCTTGGTCTGTGCCGCCGTGTTGTTCCTGTCCAGTTGCAGGGCGCGGTCATAGGCCTGGCTTGCCAGCTTGGCATAGATGTCGCCCAGGTTTTCGTGGGCCGTGGCATAGGAGGGATGGGTCTGGATGGCCATTTCCAGCGCCTGGCGGGCCTTGTCGTACTGCTGCTGCTGCGCGTAGAGCACGGCCAGGTTGTTGTAGGGTTCGGGCAGCTCGGGGTAATCCTCGGTGAGGGCGGTGAAGACCTTGATGGCCTCTGCGGTCTTGTTCTGCTCGGTGAGGATCACGCCCTTGAGGAAGCGGACGCGGGCATCCTTGGGACGGTTGGCCAGGTAGGCGTTCACCCGCTCCAGGGCGGCGCTGAGATTACCCTGGCGGACGAGCTGCTGGGCGTCGTCGATTTCATCGGCGCGCACGGGAAAAGCGGCGACGAGGAGCAAGGATGCCGCCAGACAGAAGAGGGAAACCACGGGCTGAAAGCGCATTGTGTTATACTCGGGTCCGGTAATTTCTTTGTAATTCCAAGATTTTAACCACAACCCCGCCGAGCCACAATCGCCGCGATCATTTCCATGGCGCCACTCAAGACCCGTTTCGCGCCCAGCCCCACCGGGCTCATCCACTTCGGCAACGTCCGCACCGCCCTCTTCAATGTCCTCCTCGCCCGCCGGCACAAGGGGACCTTTCTCCTACGCATCGAGGACACCGATCTGGAACGCAGCCGCGAGGAGTTCATCGAGGCCATCAAGGAAGACCTGCGCTGGCTGGGGCTCAACTGGCAGGAGGGGGAGGGCGAGGGAGGCACGGCGGGCCCCTACCGTCAGTCCCAGCGTGCGTCCGTCTATGCCGCCTATCTGGAGAAACTGACTGCCCAGGGACGCGTCTATCCCTGCTTCTGCACCCCCCTGGAGCTGGAAGTGTCGCGCAAGGTGCAGGCGGCGGCGGGCAAACCGCCCCGCTATTCGGGCAAGTGCGCGCATCTCAAGCCGGAGGAGGTGGAACGCAGAAAGGCCGAGGGTTTGCCCTATACGCTGCGATTCCGCATGCCTGCGGATGATCTCATCACCTTCGACGATCTGGTGCGGGGGCCGCAGAAATTTGCCACGGAGGACATCGGCGATTTCATCATCCGCCGCTCCGATGGCAGCTTCGCCTTTTTCTATGTGAACGCCCTGGATGATGCGTTGATGGGGGTGACCCATGTGCTGCGCGGCGAAGACCATCTCGCCAACACCCCCCGCCAGATTGCCATTCTCAAGGCGCTGGGCCTGCCCGTGCCCCAATACGGCCACATCTCCCTCATCGTGGACAGCCATGGTGCCCCTCTTTCCAAACGCAGTGGCAGTCTGTCGGTACAGGAGCTGCGGGAGATCGGCTATTTTCCCATTGCGGTGAACAACTATCTCGCCCGCCTGGGTCATCACATCGATTCCGGCGAGCTGCTTTCCCTGGACGAACTGGCGGCGGTGTTCGACATCGCCAACCTGGGACGGGCGCCGGCGCGTTATGATCGGGCGCAGCTCGACCACTGGCAGGCGCAGGCGGTGCACCATGCCGATGACGGCCTGCTCACCGCATGGCTTGCGCCTGCGGTGCACGGGCTGGTGCCGGAAGCGGACATGGCGGCCTTTGCCGCCGCGGTGCGCGCCAATGTGATGTTCCCCCACGATGCGCGGCTGTGGGCGGAGGCGGTCTATGCCGATGCACTGCCCATTTCGGAAGCGGCGCGGGAGGTGCTGGAGAATGCCCCGCCGGAGCTTTTCCGCGTCGCCGTCGATGCACTGCTGCCGGACATGGATTTCGGCACCTTCGTGCAACGGGTGAAGGCGGCCAGTGGATTGTCCGGCAGGAACCTCTACCTGCCGCTGCGCGCGGCCCTCACCGGCCAGACCTACGGCCCGGAGATGCCGCCGCTCTTCCGCCTCATGGGCTATGAGCGGGCGCGTCATCGTTTGGTGCAACACGTGCTGAGCACCTGAACATGATCATCTACAACACCCTCACCCGCACCAAGGAAACCTTCGTTCCCATCGAACCCGGTCGGGTGCGCATGTACGTCTGCGGCATGACCGTCTATGACTACTGCCACCTGGGCCATGCCCGCGTCATGGTAGTCTTCGACATGGTGTATCGCTGGCTCATGGCAAAGGGCTTTGCCGTCACCTACGTGCGCAACATCACGGACATCGACGACAAGATCATTCGCCGTGCCGCGGAGAATGGCGAATCCATTGCGGAGCTCACCGAACGCTTCATCCGCTACATGCACGAGGACGAGGCCCGGCTCAATGTGCTGAGACCCACCCATGAGCCACGCGCCACCCAGTTCGTCCCGGCCATGGTGCGCATGATCGAAACCCTGCTCGCCAAGGGCCTGGCCTACACTGCGCCCAATGGCGATGTCTATTACGCCGTCGCCCGCTTTCCCGGTTACGGCAAGCTGTCCGGCAAGTCGCTCGCGGACCTGCGCGCGGGGGAACGGGTGGAGGTGGACGCCAACAAGCGCGATCCCCTCGATTTCGTCCTCTGGAAAGCGGCCAAGCCGGGGGAGCCGCAGTGGGATTCACCCTGGGGCCCCGGCCGCCCCGGCTGGCACATCGAATGCTCGGTGATGAGCGAGTGCTTCCTCGGCGAGCATTTCGACATCCATGGCGGCGGCCAGGATCTGCAGTTCCCCCACCATGAAAACGAGATCGCCCAGTCCGAGGGGGCGCACGGCCATCCCTTCGTCAATTACTGGATGCACATCGGCTTCGTGCGCGTGGATAACGAGAAGATGTCCAAGTCGCTGGGCAATTTCTTCACCATCCGCGAAGTGCTAGAAAAGTTCGATCCGGAGACGGTGCGCTTCTTCATCTTGCGCGCCCATTACCGCAGCCCCCTCAATTACTCCGACCAGCATCTTCTGGATGCGCGGCATTCCCTGGACAGCCTCTACCTCACGCTGCGCGATGTGCCGCCGGAGGAGGCGGCCGCCATCGACTGGCAGGACCCTTTCGCCGCCCGCTTCAAGGCGGCCATGGACGATGACTTCGATTCCCATGGCGCCATCACCGTGCTCTTTGAACTCTCCCGCGAGGCGAACAGGACGCGTTCCTCCCGGCTTTCCGGGCTGCTCAAGTCCCTGGGCGGTCTCCTGGGTCTTTTGCAAAACGATCCCGTCGCCCATCTGCAGGCCGGGGTGGCCGGCTCCGGCATGAGCGTGGAGCGTATCGAGGCGCTCATCAACGAGCGGCTGGCGGCGCGCAGGGCGCGGGAGTTTGCCCGCGCCGATGCCATCCGCGCCGAGCTCGCCGCTGCGGGCATTGTGCTCGAGGATGGTCCCCAGGGGACCACCTGGCGACGGGCATGAATCCCGTCAGGAGGCGGCCATCGCCAGCTTCAAGACCGTTTTCCCGCCGCTGCTGATCGAAATCCAGCACCACCTGCTCTATCTCCAGCAGGTGGTGGATGGGGTGCTCGACCCCACGCAGGCGGGGGGTCTGCCGCCGCCTTCCTACTGGCAGGCCTATTCGGCGGCGGAGGAGGGGCTGGAGGGCCTGCCCAATGAGGAGCTCCGCCAGGCGTGGCGCGCCCTGGAGGGCGTGCACAAGCGTTTCCTCGCCGCCGCCGCCCAAGCGCTGAAGGCTTCCCGGGAAGGGGACCGGCAGCGGGCGCAGGAGGCGCTCGATCAGGCCTTCGCCGCTTCCAATGAGCTCACCGGGCTGATGGTGGGCGGCGCCCTGGTTGAGCTCCTCCACCGCATCCAGCGTCACGAGGAACAACTCGCGCTGCGCTATGAAAACGAGTTTCTCGAGGCGGCTCACTTGGGCCGTTTCGCCGTGCGCCTTGCCGACCTGGTCATCGTCGATGCCGACGAGAACTTCCTGCAATTCGTCGGCCTCGAGCGCGAGGCGCTGGTGGGGGACACGGTGGAGCGCATCTTCGGCAGGCGCGCCTGGGAGCGCATCCTGCAGACTGCCCGGGGCGCGGGGGAGGGCGCGCGCGTGTCGGTGAAGGCCCGCTACCGCACCGGCGAGGCGGTGGTCCTCGAGATCACGCCTTTCCTCGAGGGCCGCAATGGTGAGGAAATGCTGCGCGCCTTTGCCCTTAACGTGACGGAAGCGGAAGCGGCCGCGCAGCAGCGCCGCCTGCTGGCCACCGCCATGGAGGTTTCGGCGCAGGCGGTCGTCATCACCGATGCGGAGTCGCACATCATCTACACCAACCCCGCCTTCACCCGCATCACCGGCTATGACGCGGAGGAGGTGCTGGGCCGGAACCCGCGTTTCCTGCAGGGGCCCGATACCAGTCAGGCCACGCGCATGGCCATCCGCGAGGCGCTGGCCGCGGGCAAGCCCATCCAGGTGGAAATCCTCAACTACCGCAAGGACGGCACGCCATTCTGGGCGGATCTCTCCATCGTGCCGGTGCGGGATGAGCAGGGGGAGATCACCCATTATGTCGCCAGCGAGGCGGACATCACCGAGCGCAAGCGGGCGGAGCAGGAAATCACCCGCATGGCCCTGGAGGACCACCTCACCGGGCTGCCCAACCGCCGCGCGGCGGAGGATCGTCTGGAGCTGGAATGGAACCGGGCAAGGCGGCAGCGGGGCACCTTTGCCCTGGCCGTGGTGGACATCGACCGCTTCAAACTGATCAACGACCAGTACGGCCACCACGTGGGCGACCAGGTGCTGCGCCAGGTCGCGGAAATCATGACCACCACCCTGCGCGGGGGCGACTGGATGGCGCGCTGGGGCGGCGAGGAATTCCTGGTCTGTTTCCATGACCTGGATTGTCAGGGCGCCCAGGCGGCGGCGGAGCGCCTGCGCCGGAAGATCAAGGAGAGCCCCCTCCGCCTGCCCTACGGGGAGCTTGCGGTGACGGTGAGCATGGGGGTGGCCCTCTACGGAGCCGAACATCCCAACGTGGATGCCATGCTGGCCCAGGCCGATGCTTTGCTCTACGAGGCCAAGGTGGGTGGCCGCGACCGCGTCGTCTGCGCCCGTTCCCAGACCCGGCGCAGCAGCGGCGTCATCTGGGAAGGGGGCCAGGTGCAAAGCGCCCTGCGGGAAAACCGCGTCATCCCCGCTTTCCAGGCCATCGTCGATCTGCGCACCGGACAGGTGGTGGCGGAGGAAGCACTGGCGCGCATCCGGGCTTCCGATGACACCCTCATTCCGGCGCAAAGCTTCATCGAGGCCGCGGAGGCGCTGCATCTGGTGGGGGCCATCGACCAGACCATTTCTATGGCGGCCCTGAACCACTGCGCGCGCAACGTGGCGAAGACCGGCGGCAGGATCGCCCATTTCATCAACCTCTCGCCCCAGTTCCTCGCCAATGGCGAGGAGGTGGAAGCCTTGCTGGCCCGGGCGCGTCAGTATTGCGAAAGCTGTGGCTTCGATCCGACGGCCCCCAAACCGGTGGTGATCGAAATCACCGAACGCCAGGCGGGCGACATCCTCACTCTGAAGAAGCACCTGAAGCCTTTGACCGACTTCGGCTTCCGCCTGGCGCTGGATGATTTCGGCAGCGGTTATTCTTCCTTCCTGTATCTTGCGGAGCTTCCGGTCCAGTTCCTCAAGATCGAGGGGTGGATGGTGAGTCGCATCGTCACCGATCCCCGTGTGCGCCAACTGGTGGAAACCGTGGTGGCCACCGCGCGGCACTTCGGCATCCTCACCATCGCCGAATGCGTGGAGAATGCGGAAACCGCGCAGGTGCTGTGCGACATCGGCGTGGACTGGGCGCAGGGTTATTATTTCTCCCGCCCGCGGGTGGAAAAACCATGAAGATCTGCATCCTTTCCGACAGCCACGACAACCGCCGACTCCTCGACCACGCCGTGGAGGACGCCAAGGCACGGGGTGCCGAAGCGGTGCTGCATTGTGGCGACGTGGTGGCGCCCACCACGCTGCGCGTGCTGAAAAAGCATGGTCTGCCCGTGCACGTCATCCATGGCAACAATGCCGGCGACACCTTTACCATGGCCAAGCTTGCCCACGAGCCCGACAGCCTCATCCATTACTACGGGGCCGACGGCGGAATCGTGCTCGCGGGCCGCAATATCTTCCTCGTCCATTACCCCCACTATGCGCGGGGGATGGCCACCACGGGGGACTGGGATCTGGTCTGCTGCGGTCATGCCCATCGCCCGGAGATCGTCTGGCTGCCCAACATCAAGGGGGGACGTACCCTCCTCGTCAATCCGGGAACGGTGGGCGGTGTTGGCAATCCCCCCACCTACGTCCTGGGCGATCTCACCACCATGGAATTCGAAGTGCGCGATGTGCCGGGCCGTGCCCAGGACATGAACCCCGCCTCCCGCACAGGCGAGCCCCCCTGATGTCCCACGGCGGCGCTCTGGCATTCCGCCGGGCAAAACCCTCTGGGGAATCGGCGGGGTCTATCGGCGCATAAGAAATTTGAATTGTCGGCTCGAGGGGTGAATCTGGCCGCGACCGCTAAACGGGAGTAACATTCCAGCGCCAAAGTGTGCCTGTGGCGTCCGGGTGGCTAGCGGGCGCCAATCCTTTGCAGACGGTCGGCGGCGCAAGGGCCGGCCCGTCAACCCATCCGTAATCTGGAGGAGACCTCATGACGGACGTAGTGGCAACCAACCAGACCATTCTGGTGGTGGGCGGAGGCATCAGCGGCATGACCGCGGCGCTGGAAGCCGCCGAATGCGGCAAGGATGTCATCCTGCTGGAGAAGACGCCCTCCCTGGGCGGCCGCGTGGTCCAGCTTTATCGCTACTTCCCCAAGCTCTGCCATCCCACCTGTGGCCTGGAGATCAATTTGCGCCGCATCAAGGGCAACAAGCGCGTGCGGGTGTTTACCCTGGCAGAGGTGACCCGCATCAGCGGCGGCCCTGGTGACTACACCGTGGATGTGCGCCTGTCGCCCCGTTACGTGAACGAAAACTGCACCGCCTGTGGCGACTGTGCGCGGGCGGTGGAGGGGGAGATTGCGGACGCCTACAACTACGGCCTGGCGAAAACCAAGGTGGCCTATCTTCCCCATGCCATGGCCTATCCCATGCGTTATGTGCTGGACCCTTCCGCCATCGGCACACCGGACGCGGAAAAGGCCAAGGCGGCCTGCAAGTATGGCGCCATCGACCTCGACATGAAGGAGGAAAACATCCAGCTCAAGGTGGGCGCCATCATCTGGGCCACCGGCTGGAAACCCTACGATGCGGCGAAAATCCAGCCCTACGGCTACGACCGTTATGCCAACGTGATCACCAGCGTGGAATTCGAGCGGCTGGCCGATCCCCACGGGCCGACGGGCGGCAGGATTCTGCGTCCCTCTGACGGCAAGGAGGCGAAAAACGTCGCTTTCATCCAATGCGCCGGCTCCCGCGACGAGAACCATCTGCGCCACTGTTCCCGCATCTGCTGCATGGCTTCCCTCAAGCAGAGCAACTACGTCACGGAGAGGTTTGGCGACGAGGGCAAATCCACCATCTACTACATCGATATCCGGGCCATCGACCGCTTCGAGGACTTCTACGCGAAAGTGAAGGCTAACCCCAACGTGAAGTTCATCAAATCCAAGGTCGCGCGTATCGTCGAGGACGAGAAGACCGGCAACCCCATCCTGCACGGGGTGGATACCGAGGGCTACCACCGTTACGCCAACGAGCATGATCTGGTGGTGCTGGCCATCGGCATGGAGCCCTCGGTGCCGGCGGTGGAGGTGCCGGCGCAGGTGATGGCCGACTCCAGCGGCTTCATCCAGCTCGATGAGGCCAACGGTGCGATTTTCCCCGCCGGCTGCGCCAGCAATGCACTGGATGTGAACCGGGCGGTGCAGTCGGCGACGGCAAGCGCGTTGCGCGCAATCCAGGTCGTCAACCAGGTGGCAAGGGCGGAGGCTTGAACAAATGGCAGAGCAGAAAACGGCAGCATACATTTGCCAGGGCTGTGGACTGGGTGAACGGCTGGATACGCGCCAGCTCGCCCAGGTGGCGCAGCGGGACGGCAAGATGAACCTGGTGCGGGAGCATCCCTTCCTGTGTTCGGCGGAAGGGGTCGCCCTCATCCAGAACGACATCGAGAAGGAGGGCGTGACCCACATCGCCATCGCCGCCTGCTCCCGCCGGGCGAAGACGGAAGCCTTCAACTTCCCCACCGTGGCCATGTCCCGTGCCAATCTGCGGGAGGGCGTGATCTGGATCCGGCCCGAAGGCGACGAACACCAGGAGACGACCCAGGAAATGGCCGACGACTACGTGCGCATGGCCTGCGCCGAAGTCAAGAAAATGACCCAGCCGCGGGGCAACCCGGCGGCTGCGCGCAACACCACGATCCTGGTGGTGGGGGGTGGCATCAGCGGTCTGACCGCTGCCCTGGAAGCCTCCAAGGCCGGCTACCAAGTGGTGTTGGTGGAAAAGACCGGTGCCCTGGGCGGAATGGCCGCCCGGCTGTGGAAACGGGTCCCGGCCAAGGAGCCCTTTGCCGACCCCGTGGATACCGGCGTGGAAGAGCTGATCAAGCGCGTAGAGTCGGACAAGAACATCAAAGTCTATCTCAACGCCACGGTGGCGAAGACCGACGGCGCTCCGGGCCGCTTTACCATCGACATCGCCACGGAGTCGGGCAGTATCAGCCAGGAGCACGTGGGGGCCATCGTGCAGGCCTCCGGCTTTACCCTCTACGACCTCAACAAGCTGCCGGAGCTGGGCGGCGGGCTGCCCCATGTGGTGGACCAGTTGGGGCTGGAGGCGCTGGCCCGCGCCGCCAATGGCGGGCCCATCAAGCGCGCCGACGGGGTGGAGGTGAAGACCGTGGTCTTCATCCAGTGCGCCGGTCAGCGCGATCCCACGGGCAAGCATCTCGCCTACTGCTCCGGTCACTGCTGCCTGACCAGCATCAAGCAGGCCATGTATTTCAAGGATCGCAACCCCGATGTGGATACCGTGGTCATCTTCGACGACCTGCGCACGCCGGGCAACGGTGAGGATTTCTACCGCAGCGCCCAGCGCAAGGGGGTGACCTTCACCAAGGGCAAGGTCTCGTCGGTGGTTCAGTCGGGCAATGGCCTGAAGGTGACCTTCCACGACCTGATCCTCGATGACCGGAATGCCACCATCGATGCCGATCTGGTGGTGCTGGCCACAGGCCAGGTTCCCAATTCCGGGGTGAACATCGATGCGCCGCGGGAGGAAGGCGTGGATGTGCGACCCATCTCCATCCTCAACCTCAATTACCGGCAGGGGCCGGACGTGCCGCAGCTCGTGCATGGTTTCGCCGATTCCCACTTCATCTGTTTCCCCTACGAATCGCGGCGGACCGGCATCTATCCCACGGGCCCGGTGCGCCGGCCGATGGATATTGCCCAGGCGGTGGAGGATGCCACCGGTGCCGCGCTCAAGGCCATCCAGGCCATCGAGAATGCCGCCGCCGGACGCGCCGCCCATCCGCGCTCGGGTGACCTGTCCTATCCCACCTTCCGCGCCGAAGGCTGCACCCAGTGCAAGCGCTGCACGGTGGAGTGTCCCTTCGGCGCCATCGACGAGGACGAAAAGCGCTATCCGGTGTTCAACGAGAGTCGCTGCCGGCGCTGTGGCACCTGCATGGGCGCCTGTCCGGTGCGCGTCATCTCCTTCGAGAACTACTCGGTGGACACCGTCGGTTCCCAGATCAAGGCGGTGGACATTCCGGACGAGTTTTCGGAAAAGCCCCGCATCCTGGTGCTCGCCTGCGAGAACGACGCCTATCCGGCGCTGGACATGGCCGGCATGAAGCGGCAGACCTACAGCGCCTTCGTCCGCATCATCCCGGTTCGCTGTCTGGGTTCGGTCAACCTGATCTGGATCACCGACGCCCTCAACAGCGGTTACGATGGGGTGATGCTCATGGGGTGCAAGCATGGCGAGCAGTACCAGTGCCACTTCGTCAAGGGCTCGGAGATGGCCAGCTACCGCCTGTCCAAGGTGGATGACACCCTGAAGAGCCTGAACCTGGAGACCGAACGGGTGCAGAACTACGAAGTGGCGATCACCGACATCGAGCGGGTACCGCAGCTGATCAACGACTATGCCGCCAAGATCATGGAGATCGGCATGAGCCCCTTCAAGTTTTAGGAGCCGGAGGATGAGCGATCTGAATGCCCAAGCCGTCAAGCAGTACGGCAACAACTTCCTGAAAGAAGTCGAGGCCCGCGTCGAGGGCGGGGAATGGGTCAAGATGTGCATGCAATGTGGCGTGTGCTCCGGCTCCTGCCCCTTCGGTCCCTACTGGGCGCATCCGCCCCAGGAAATCTTCATGATGATCCGCGCCGGCAAGCGGGAGGAGGTGCTGACCTCGGATTCCATGTGGATGTGCACCTCCTGCTACAACTGCATCGTGCGCTGCCCGCGCAAGCTGCCCATCACCCACATCATGCATGGCCTGGCCAACTACGCGCACCGGCTGGGTCTCGCGCCCAAGAACCAACCCACCCGGGTTTTTGCCAAGATGTTCTGGGACAACATCGTCAAGACCGGGCGCGTCAACGAGCTCAAGCTGTCGCTGGGGCTCTACTTCAAGGATGGCATCGGTCCCGGCATCAAGACGGCGCTGGCCATGAAGGACATTGGGCTCGGCATGCTCAAGGCCAAGCGGCTCAACCCCCTCGAACTCGTCAAGGGACATGGCTGCAAGGACGTCAAGGGCATCCACGCCATGCTGAAAAAGGCGCAGGAAATCGAAGCCAAGCGCAAGGGCTTCGCAGCCTAAGGAGAGAGGAAGATGGCGAAGAAGCAATATGCATTTTATCCCGGCTGTTCGTCGCAGAAAGGGTCTTCGGCTTCCAACTACCTGACCTCGGTCCAGTCCATGTGCAAGGTGCTGGACATCGAGCTGAACGAGATTCCGGACTGGAACTGCTGTGGTGCCTCCATCGGTTACGCGGAAGGCGGGGAGCTGCCGCGTCACGTAATGAACGCGCGCAACCTGGCCCTCGCGGAAAAGGAATTGCCAGGGCAGCAGGTGGTGGCCACCTGTGCCGCCTGCTGGCTGTCCGCCCGCGAGACCAAGGAGCGGCTGGAACACAACCAGACGCTGAAAAACGACGCCAACGAGGCCCTGAAAGAGGCCGGCCTGCAATACGAAGGCAAGGTGGAAGTGCGCCACATGGTGGAAGTCCTGATCGAGGATTTCGGCTATGAGGCGCTGAAAAAGCCGGTGGTCAAGCCCCTCGAGGGGATGAAGTTCGCCGGTTACGTCGGCTGCCAGACCAACCGGCCCTTCGGCATCCATGGCGAATCCTTCGAAAACCCCGTCTACCTCGACCATCTCGTCGAGGCCATGGGCGGCGAGGCCGTCCCCTATGACCAGAAGGTCACATGCTGTGGCGGGGCGCTGGCCTTCTCCGAACCGGAGAAGAGCCAGAAGCAGATCAAGGACATCGTCGAATCGGCCTACGACCACGGCGCCGAGTTCATCGTCACGCCCTGTCCCCTCTGCCAGGCCAATGTGGAAATCTATCAGGGCGAGGTGAACAAGCGTTACGGCACCAAGTTCAACATGCCCGTTCTCTATTACAGCCAGCTCATGACGCTTGCCTATGGCGGCTCGGCGAAAGAGGCGGGCCTCGACGGGCAGGTGATCCGGGCGCCGAAGCTGGAAGCCTTTGCCGCGAAAAAGTGAACCGGCAGCAGGAGATGCGGCGGAATAGCAACGCGCAGGATCGTTGGCTTCTGCCAGCGAGGAGGGAATCAACATGCAGATGAGGGGTCCGAAAACCTGGGACGAGTACCTCGATCTCGTGCACCAGGCCGTCTACGAAGTGGATGAACTGCGCACCTGCATGATGGAAGAGGACGACATGGACGACATGGACCTCTACAACCAGTACGTGGGTCCGCTGGATGTCCACCTGCGGGAGCTGTACGAGGCCATGACCTCGGGCCGCTATCAGTTTCCCGCCAACGAAGACCTGCCCTTCATGCCCCTGGTGCGACAGTACGGCCGCTTCATGCCTTTCCGGGGTCTCTTGGAGCTCATCAACCGCACCCACCGGGAAGGCCTCGCCACCGACTGAGGCCGGCGCGCTAGCGGGCAAGCATGCCCGCCCATTCGATGGCGGCGAGATGGGCGCGGCTTGCCTCGTTCATCTCGACGCCGATCGCCTCACACAGCCGCATTGCGGTGACCACGTCATCCCTTTCGAAAGCCAGGGCGAGCTCCAGATAAGGCGCGTAGGGGCCGCTTCCCGTGGTGAGCGCCGCCGTCACGGCTTCCGGCAGATGCAGACGCCCCACCACCTCCGGCAACGGCTGGCCCAAAAGACTGTCGAGGAGGGAGAACATGCCGGTGATGAAAAGCTGATTGCCGTCCCGGCTCGACAGGCGAAACTGGCCCAGCAACTCAGCGAGCCGCCCGCGGATCACCGCGGTATTGAGGAGCAGCCGTTGCGCAGCGGTGAGATCGACACCGGCGAAGATGAGCAGACTCAGCCAGCGCCAGAGAAAGTCATAACCCAGGACCATGACCGCATCGCGAATGGAGGCGACCTTGTAGGGCAGGCCGATGCCCGCCGAGTTCACGTAGCACAGCAGGCTGTAGCAGAGCGCCACGTCGTGCTTGAAGGCATTCTCCACTTCGGCGATGTCGGCACGGTTGACTACCAGGTTGAAGATTTCGATGACCCGGGCGCGGCTGGGGTCGAGGCGCCTCATGGCCAGGGTTTCCGGCCGCGCCAGGAGCTCCCCCTGGTAAAACTCGAAACCGATGCTGCGGCAGGCCTCGAAGTCGGCGCGCCCCCGCACGTTGCGCACCAGGCGTTGCACGTTCTGGGGCTTGACCAGACCGTCCAGGCGCGCAATCTCGCTCAAGCTCTGGCGGCCGAGGTCATAGATGACCAGATCCGCCGTGGTGGCCAGCTCAAGGAGGGTGTTCTCGTCATCGGGGCAGGGGCAGGCAAAGCGCAGGCCCCGGGCGCGCAGCTCCTTGAGCCGCGCCAGCATGGCCGCCTCCGCCGGCGGCGCAGAAATTTCGATGACGAAGCGCTCCCGCGGCAAAAGATCCATGAGCTCGCTGGCAAGGCAGCCGCTGCTCAACTTGAGGAAGCCCAGCTTATCCGTGAGGCTTTGTTCGACACCGAAGCGGTTGAGGACGTCCACCAGGAGGGCGAGCTCCTCGGCCCCATCCCGGGGCGGTGTGGGGGGTTGGCTTGCCGTCGGCCGCACCAGCAGGGAGTAACCCAGCACCCGCTCGGCGGCATCCACCACCGCCTGGCGGGCAAGGAAGACGCTGGGGGCCGCCCCACGGGCGAGGGCTTCCCCTTCCGCCCCTGGGGCGGGGGAAACGGGCTCTTGCCGGTGGCCTGACCGGGACGGGAATTTCCAGGGCATGGGGAGTCTCGGATCGTTTTGCCCTTTTTACGGCTCGCCCGAACCCTTCTTGAATGAAAGTTCTGTTAAGGGACGGTCAGGTTTGTGGGGGCCGCGGCTGCCAGAGGAGCTCGGCTCGGCCCAGGGCCTGGTTCACCGCACGCGCGAGGACGAAGAGGAGGTCGGACAGCCGGTTTAGATAGGGCAGGGCGTGGGGGGAGAGGTGCTCGCTGGCGGCGAGGGCGGCAAGGCTTCTTTCCGCCCGCCGACACACGGCGCGGGCCAGGTGGCAGAGGGCGGCGGGGCGGCTGCCCCCCGGCAGGATGAATTCCCGCAGGGGCGGCAGGGGGGCGTTGAGCCGCTCCAAGCTCTCCTCCAGCGCCTTCACCATGTCCGCCGTCACCCGGCCATGGCCGGGAAGGGACAGCTCGCCCCCCAACTCGAAGAGATCGTGCTGGATGCGCACGAGGAGATCGCGGAAGGGGGCGGGGAGTTCCGGCTCCGCCAGGACCACCCCGAGCAGGGAGTTGAGCTCGTCCACCTCGCCCAGGGCGGCGATGCGGGGCGCATGTTTGGGCAGCCGCCGGCCGTCAGCCAGCCCGGTGCTGCCATCGTCGCCGGTGCGCGTGGTGATGCGGGTCAGCCGGTAGCCCATGGCCTCCACCCTCGGTAATGGGGGGATTGTCCCACAAGCCGCTGCGGCGGAAAACGGATTTCAGGCCGGCGGCACGACTGGCAGGGCGCGTTCGCCGGTTCGGCGGTCGGTGAGGATGAAGAGCCCGTTGGCGCGGGCGAATTCCATGACGAAGGCATAGGCGGCGGGGTTGGCCTGCTCAAGGCCGCGGGCCACCACCAGGCACTTCTCCCCGTCGATGATGCAGGGATGCACACTGGCCGAATAGCGCAGCCTGCGGTTTTCATCGAAAGTGGCGAGCGCGGAGGAGATGCGTTCCACCCAGTCAGTGGGGCGCAGCTTCCGCCCATCCTCCCGGACGCCGGAGATGATCAGATAATCCTGTGCTTTGTCCATGGCCGCCTCCTTGTGCTGGTTTACCCTTTTTTCGGCAGTTCACCGCACGCCTTGAGGGGAGGAATGGTTGCGGGGTGTGGCGGAGACGGCGGCGAGGATGCCAGCGAGGATGCGGCCGGGCTCCGGGGGGCAGCCGGGGACGACCACGTCCACGGGGATCACGTTTTCGACTCTTCCCCGGCTTGCGTAGGATTCGCCGAAGATGCCGCCGCTGGCCGCGCAGTCGCCCACGGCGACCACCCATTTCGGGTCCGGGGTGGCCTCATGGGTGCGCCGCAGGGCGGTCTCCAGATGGGCGGAAACGGGGCCGGTCACCAGCAACACATCGGCGTGGCGGGGACTGGCGGCGAATTTCACCCCCACCCCCTCGATGTTGTAGTGGGGGCCGTTCAAGGCATGGATTTCCAGCTCACAGCCATTGCAGGAGCCCGCATCTATGTGGCGGACCACGACGGCCCGCCCGAACACACGGAGAATCGCCTCGTTGAGCCGCGCAGGGTCGGTGAGCAGGCCGGGATCCGCAGGCGGGGCGGGTTCCGAGACGATGCCGGTCCGCAACAGTTTGGCGAGGATGAGGTGGCTGGCCATCAGAGATCCGCTCCGCTGTACGAGAGGTTGAAGGATTTGTTGATGAGGGGGAAATCCGGAACGATGTTGCCCAGGATGCTAAGTTCCAGAAGCGGCCAGTTCTGCCACGAGGGATCGTGGGGATGCACGCGGTCGAGGCGCCCATCCTCCGCGAGGCGGGCATAAACGATGACCGGTCCGCGCCAGCCCTCGATCCAGCCCAGACCTTCGCACACCGAACCCGGTTGCGGCAGCGGCTGCGCCAGTGGCCCTTCCGGCAGATTCTCCACGATGGCCTCCAAGAGGCGCAGGGACTCCAACACCTCGCCGGCGCGCACCCGCACACGTGCCGCCACGTCGCCGGCGCGTTCCACCACCATCTGCACCTCGAGCTGGTCGTAGGGGGGATGGGGGAACTGCACCCGTGCGTCCCACGCCTGGCTGCTTGCCCTTCCCGCCAGACCGGTCAGCCCCATGCGGGCGGCAAGGGCAGGGGCGACGGTGCCGGTGCCGGTGAAGCGATCCTGCACGCCGGCGTGCTCTTCGTACACCTCCATGAGTTCCGTTACTTCATGCCGCGTTTCCGCGCCCAGCCGAACCAATTCCTTGGCCGCGGCGGGCGCGAGATCGCGCGCCACGCCACCGGGCACGATGCAATCGAAAAGATAGCGGTGACTGAACCACTCCTTGCAGGCGCGCAGCCAGATTTCCTTGACGCGCCAGAACTGATTGAAACCGAAGCCCAGTGCCACATCATTGCCCAGGTAACCCAAATCCCCCAGATGATTGACGAGTCGCTCGATTTCCAGGAAAAGGGCGCGCAACCACTGGGCGCGGGGCGGCGCCGGGGTTTGCAGGGCGCTTTCCACCGCAAGACAAAAGGCCCAGGTGAAGGCGCTGTGACTGTCGCCGGACACCCGCCCCGCCAGCCGCGCGCCCGCTGCCGGATCCATCCCCTCGAACCGCTTTTCCACGCCCTTGTGGGTGTAGCCCAGGCGCTCTTCCAGGCGCAGCACCCGGTCGCCGATCACAGAGAAGCGAAAATGTCCGGGTTCGATCACCCCGGCGTGGATGGGCCCCACGGGGATTTCGTGCACCCCCTGCCCTTCCACCCGGATGAAGGGATAGGCATCGATGGCCTCGGGATGCGCGGTGGTGAAATCCTTGCGCAGGGGGAATTCGCCTTCGCCCCAGGCGGCATGGCGCAGCCATTTGCGGGTGTCTTGCGCGCCGTCAGCCACGAGACCCAGCAGGTCGAAGGTTGCCCGCTGCATGCGGTCCGCCTGCGGGAAGATGTGCGCGATGTCCGGGTACAGCGGCTTTTCCCCATCGAGCCGGGTTTTCGCCCAGATAAGGCCCAAGGAGGAAAGATAGGCCGTATGCAGGGTGAAGCCTGAGCCCAGGTGCCGGTCGTCACTGCCCCACAGGGCGAGGAGCTGTCCGCCTTCCTCCTGGATGCCGCGGGCAAAGGCGGTCAACCGCTCCCGGCCCAGGGAAAACTGCCAGATGGGGCCGCCACCGTGTTGCGGCAGGGAGATGAGGTCGATGTGGCGTGGCATGGTTCAGCCTCCCAGCAGGCGCGCCGCCTGACGATACCAATCGGCGAGGAAGCCGGGGATGAACAGGCCCAGCACGAGCACCAGGGCAAGATGCAGGAACACGGGCAAAAGTGCCGGCTGATGCGGCAGACGGGGCAGCCGTGCCTCGCCGAAGACCATGGGCTGCACCCGGCCGAAGATGGCGGCGAAGGCCACGCCGAGCGCGGTGATAAGGAAAGGCGTGGCCCAGGGGTGATCGTGCATGGCGGTGGTGATGATGAGGAACTCGCTGGCGAACACGCCGAAGGGCGGGACACCAAGAATGGCCACGGTGCCCAAAAGCAGCCCCCAGCCGATGGTGGGGTTGGAACGGATCAGGCCGCCGATGTCGGCCATCACCTGGGTCCCCGCCTTCTGCGTGGCGTGCCCCACGGCATAGAAGATCGCCGATTTGGTGAGCGAATGCATGGTCATATGCAAAAGCCCGGCGAAGCTTGCTGTCACGCCGCCCATGCCAAAGGCGAAGGTGATGAGCCCCATGTGTTCGATGGAGGAATAGGCGAACATCCGCTTCACGTCGGTCTGACGCCGCAGGAGGAAAGCGGCGAGCACCACGCTTGCCACACCGAACCCCATCATCAGGTTGCCCGCCAGATGGGTGTTTAGCGCCCCATCCACCAGCACCTTGCAGCGGACGATGGCATACAGCGCCACATTGAGCAGCAGCCCGGAGAGCACCGCCGACACCGGCGTGGGCCCCTCCGCATGGGCATCCGGCAGCCAACTGTGCAGCGGCACCAGCCCCACCTTGGTGCCATAGCCCACCAGCAGGAAGATGAAGGCGAGCTGCAGCACCACCGGTTCCAGCTGCGTCTTCACGCCGTCCAGATGCGTCCACAAAAGGGCGGTGCCCCCTTCCCCCAGCACACGCTCGGCCGCGAAATAAAGCAGGATGGTGCCGAACAACGCCTGGGCGATGCCGACACCACAGAGGATGAAATACTTCCACGCCGCCTCCAGCGAGGCCGGCGTGCGGTAGAGGGAGACCAACAGCACGGTGGCCAGGGTGGCGCCCTCCATGGCCACCCACAGGATGCCCATATTGTTGGTGGTGAGGGCGACCAGCATCATGCCGAGGAAGATCTGGTAGCTCGCGTGGTACATGCGCAGGCGCGCCGCCGTGACGCGGCCATGGGCCTCCTCGATGCGCATGTAGGGGCGGGAGAAGACGGCGGTGGTGAAGCCGACGAAGGCGGTGAGCGCCACCAGAAACACATTGAAGGGATCGATGAAGAACCAGTCGCGGGCAGTGGTGAATGGCCCCTCCAATGCCACTGAATAGCTCAGGGCCAAGGCGGCGAGGAAGGTGGCCAGAGTGAACAGGACATTGATCGCCGGTGCGATACGGCGATGTCCCACCACGGCGAGCACCAGACCACCGAAGAGGGGCAGCAGCAGGACGAGGGCCAGCGTCATCTCAGCGTTCCTTCAGGCGCTCCAGGTGTCTCAGATCGAGGGATTCGAAGGTCTCCCGGATCTGGAAGAAGAAGATCACGAGGACGAACACCCCCACCAGCACATCCAGCGCGATGCCCAGCTCCACCACCAGCGGCACGCCATAGGTGGCACTGGTGGCGGCGAAGAAGAGACCGTTCTCCATGGCGAGAAAGCCGATCACCTGGGCGATGGCCTGGCGCCGCGTGATCATGGTCAGGAAGGAGATCAAAACCACCGCCATGGCGATCCCCAGCGTCGAGCGCGTGACGGTGCCAGCAAGGGCGGAAATGGGCTGGGCCAGGTTGAAGGCGAAAATCACCAGCACGATGCCGATCAGCATGGTGGTGGGAATGTTGATCACCGGCTCCACGTCGCGTTCCATGTCCAGCCGCCGTACCAGGCGGAAGAAAATCCAGGGCAGCACGATCACCTTGAGCAGCAGCGTGAGGGCGGCGGAAGCGAGCAGGTGGGGTTGTCGCGTGTAGAGCGCCACCAGGGTGGTGGACAGCGTGAGTGCCAAGCCCTGCCAGGCAAAAAGGGTGATGAGGCCGACGATGCGCCGCTGCGACAGCAGGGCAAAGGCGATGAGGAGCAGCGCAGCGGCCAGCAGATTGACGAATTGGAGGGGAAGCGGCAGGTTCATGGGTGCTCCAGGAGGAAATGCACCAGCATGCCCAGCACGGCGAGGAGAAAGGCGGTGCCGAGAAATTCCGGAACGCGGAACAGGCGCAGCTTGGCATTGAGGGTTTCCAGGAGAGCCAGGGCGAAGCCGCCTGCCAAAAGCTTCAGTGTGAGGGCGACTAGGGCGAGGGGGAGCCCCATCCAGTCGCCCACGGGGGCAATGCCCCAGGGCAGAAACAGCGCGATGCCCAGGGTGGAATAGGTGAACAGTTTCAGCGCCACCGCCCACTCGATGAGGGCGAGATGACGCCCGGAATACTCCAGGATCATCGCCTCGTGGATCATGGTCAGTTCCAGGTGGGTGGTGGGGTTGTCCACCGGGATGCGCGCGTTTTCCGCCGTGGACACCATCCAGAAGGCGACGGCGGCAAAGGCCAGGCTAGGATAGATGGCGAATTGCTGATGCGCGAACACCTCGACGATGGTGGGCAGGGCGGTGGACTTGGCGATCAGGCTGGCGGTGAAGAAGACCATGAGCAAAGCAGGCTCCGCCAGGAAAGCCACCAGCATCTCGCGGCGTGCACCCAGGGTGCCGAAGGAGGTGCCCACGTCCATCGCCGCCAGGGCCTGGAACACACGCGCCACGGCGAAAAGCCCGACCAGGGCGATGGCATCGGCAGCGGGGGAGAAGGGCAGATCGTTGATGAGGGTGGGCACGATGCCGGCCGCCAGCACCATGGCGGCGAAGATGACATAGGGGGCGACGCGGAAGAGGGCGGAGGCGTGGGGTGCGAGTACCACGTCCTTGTGGAACAGCCGCCGCAGATTGCGATAGGGCAAAAGCAGAGAAGGCGCGCGCCGGTTGGCAAGCCAGGCGCGGCAGGCATTGACCCAGCCCAAAAGCAGAGGTGCGGCGAGGACAGCAAGCAGGGTTTGGCCCAGTTGCAGGGCGATTCCGCTTTCCATTTCAGCCACTCACGAAGAAAAGGAGGAAGGTGAGGGTGGCGAAGCTGTAGAACAGATACCACTGGATGCGGCCATGCTGCAGCCGGGCGGCCGTGTCGGCGAGCCCGCCCACCGCGCGCGCCAGGGGCGCATAGAGCAGGGACCAGAGGCGATCCCGGGTCGCCCCGCGATAACGCGGCCGGCGGTCGAAGGGATCCGGCACTTCCCGTTCGACCCCCATGAATGGCTCGAAGATCTGGCGGATGGGCTGGCCGAAACCCTCCGCCGTATCCTGCATGCGTGCGTCCTGTTCCGGATAACCGCAGTCCCAGGCCGGCGCGCGCCGCACCCGGCCGTGGTAGACGAGTCGCACCCACACCACGGTGAGCAGGAACACGACCAAAATCACGGCGAAGAAGACCGCCGGCGCATAGCTTGCGCGGTCGGCATCGATGGGGGCGAGAAAGACACTGGTGGGCACGGGCAGTGCCGCCCCCAATAGCATGCTGGCGGCAGGTTTGATCCAATCGAGGGCAATGGGGGGCACGAGCCCCAGCGTGACGCAGGCGGCGGCGAGCCAGACCATGCCCAGCCGCTCGAATCCCGCCGCCTCGTGGGCCTGCGCCAGCTCCTCACTGCGCGGCTGGCCGAGGAAGGTCACGCCATAGAACTTCACCATGACGTAGGCGGCGAGCGCCGCAGCGAGTGCCACGGCGGCGGCGGCCACGGGAATGATCATGTTGAGGTAGGGCTCAGTGAGCCCCGGGGTGAAGAGAAAGGCCTGCAACAGCAGCCACTCGGAGACGAAACCGTTCATGGGTGGCAGGCCAGCAATGGCCAGCACGCCGACCAGCGTGAGACTTGCCGTCCACGGCATGCTGCGGATGAGGCCGCCAAGGCCACCCATGAGCCGTGTGCCAGCGGCATGCAGGACCGAGCCGGTGCCGATGAACAGCAGCCCCTTCATGAGGGCGTGGTTGAGGACGTGGTAGAGGGCGGCCGTCATTGCCAGGGCGGCGAGCGCCGCCTTGCCTTCGGCGCGGAATATGAGGGCAAGTCCGATGCCGGTGACGATGATGCCGATGTTCTCGATGGAGGACCACGCCAGCAGGCGTTTGATGTCGGATTGCACCGCGGCAAAGATCACACCATAGAGGGCGGAGACGAGGCCGACCACCATGAGCAGCGTACCCCACCAGGCCGGCTGCGCCGGCAGAAGATCCAGGGTGATCCGCAGAAGACCATAGATCGCGGTTTTCAGCATCACGCCCGACATTAGCGCTGACACCGGGGAAGGGGCTGCAGGATGCGCTTCCGGCAGCCAGACGTGCAGGGGCACCAGTCCCGCCTTAGCGCCGAAGCCGGCGAGGGCGAGCAGAAATGCCACCGTTGCCCAGAAAGGGCTGGGGGTGGCCGCGCGCATGACTTCGAAGGTATAGGCACCGTGCCCGCCCTGGATCACGCCGAAGGCGAGCAGCAGGGAGACTGCCCCCACGTGGGCCATGAGCAGATAGAGGAAGCCCGCGCGGCGGATTTCCTCCACCGCATGGTCGGTGGTCACCAGGAAATAGGAGGCGATGGCCATCACTTCCCAGGCCACCATGAAGACGTAGGCGTCATCGGCCAGCACCACCAGCCCCATGCCGGCAAGGAACAGGTTGTACCAAAGGCCAGCGGTGCGCGCGGCGGCCCCCTCAAGATGGCGGAAATAACCCGCCCCATAGAGACTCACGCCGAAGGCGGCCAGCCCCTCCACGACGACGAAAAAGGCGGACAAGGCATCCAGGCGCAGATGGAAGGGCAGATCGGGCAGCCCCAGGGGCAACACCATGGCCTGGGTCGGGCCCGGCAGGGCGGCGATGCCCACTGCCGCGAAAACGAGCGCGATCAGCGCCGAGACGAGGTAGAGGAGGCGCCCGGGGGTGAGAAAATGAAGGCCCCCCACCGCGGCCCAGGCCAGCAGACAGGCCCACGCCAGGTGCAGCGACGGTCCAGGGAGGAAGGCCATGCAACCTTTGCCGGAAGAGTTGGGAGTCGGTGGATTCTAGTGTTAACCGCTTGCAAGTTCAATGTTAATCGTATTAACATTTGCGGTCGGCACCGAAACAAACCCGCTATGGAGCAGCGCACCGCCCGCCTCACCATTCTCATCGATCCGCGCAAGAAGAAACTCTTCGAGGAGATTTGCGCGCAACAGGACCTCACGCCCTCGCAGGTCGTGCGGCGTCTCATCCGTCAGTACATCATCGAGCATGCGGGCGATCGCAAGCTGCCCGACTGGCTGATCCGGGGCAGCGGACGCGGCTGAGACGGCCGCCACGCTGCGCTGCGTTCAGAATTCGTTGCGAATCCGGTTGTAGCCCTTGACGAGCTCGCGGTTGGCTTCCGCCACCGACTCGGAGAAACCGGCCACATCCGGCGTCACCCGCTCGATACGGGCGAGATCGGCATCGGAATGGATATTGACCGTGGAGGGAATGTAGAAACCCGGCGGCACGGTGCACCCTTCCACCACGGAATTGTGGCGGACCACCGAGCCATCGCCGACGGTGCAGTTGAACAGCACCGAGTTGAAGCCGATGAAGACGTTGTTGCCCACCCGGCATGGGCCGTGCACGATGGAGCGGTGGGCGATCGACGTGCCTTCCCCGATGATCACGCCCCCGCCGGCCTTACAGTGGATCACCACACCGTCCTGGATGTTGGAATTGGCGCCGATGATGATGGGTTCCATATCGCCCGCCTCGTTCACCTCATCGGCGCGGATCACGGCATAGGGGCCGATGAAGACGTTTTCCCCGACGATGACCTTGCCGCACAAAATGGCGGTGGGATCGACGAAGGCGGAGGCGGCGACGACGGGCCAGTCGCCCCGGGGATTCTTGCGGATCATGGCGGCTTCCCTGGAAAAAAGTGCAATTTTAACGTGAAACGAGGGGAAGCGTTTTTTCGCCCGTTCCCCTCCCCGCCTTCGGTCGCCCTCACCCTCCGGGAGGGCACAGGGGGCTTCCGGCCCATCACATTCGTTTGGGAAAGGCCGGCGATGAGCCGGCCAAGGGACGCCTCAGCTGGCAAGCGCCAGGGCACGGACTAGGCGGCCCAGCACAGTTTTCCTAGGCGGCGCATGGACGACCAGCAGGTCGAAAGCCTCATTGTCTGCAGCGACATGAAGGCCAAAGGGTGCGGCGCGACTCACCAGCACCAGATCGGGTTCGCAGGTGGCGATGAGATCGCGCACGCAGGCGGACATCGCACCCGCCCGGGCGAAAAGCTGTGCCTCCCCGGTGCCGATGCGTGCGGCGAGACGCCGGAGCCGCTGCAGGAAAATGGCTTCCAGGGCAGCCCTGGCCTGTTGCGGGGTGAGCCACTCCGCTTCTGAGGTTTCCCAGCCGGGCCGGTGGGGCACGATCGTGCCCAGCATCAGTTGCGCGCCGTGCAGGTGGGCGAGATCGCGGGCGTGGGTGGCGAGGGTTTGACCCGCCGGCGACAGTTCCAACAGGGCGAGGATGCGGCGCCAGTGTCTCATCGGTGACCTTTCGCGCTTTGCCAGCGGCTCCTTCAGCCGGCCGCCTGCAGAGGACCGGGCAGCGGTTCGTTGGAGGCGGCTTGTGGACGGCAGACGTGGAAAATGCGCTTGTCGCAGCGGGCGCACAGTTCGGGGTTGAGTTTGGGGTAGAGGGTTTCGATGGGGCGGCTGCGGACGGGGAAGAGGTTTTCGCGGCCGATCTGATCGAGGGCGCCGGTTTTTTCCAGGGTTTTTTGGGCGGTCTCCTTGAGGCGGTAGAAGTACAGGCCGCCGCCCAGGGTTTTGCGGCGGCGTGCTTCGTGGGCCAGCATTTCGGCGCCGGCGATGTCGATGAAGTTGATGCCGGAGGCGACGATGAGGACGTGTTTTTGTGTGGGCTGGATGGTGTCGATGGCGTGCAGGTGCTGCTGGACGTGATCGACGGCGCCGAAGAAGAGGGAGCCGTTGATGCGGACCATTTTGAGCTGTGGGCATTCGGGGTGGCCGCTGGCATCGATGTAGTGATAGCTGCCGGGTTCGGGGTCGGGGACGACGGCCTGCACCTGGGGGCGGGAGGTGCGGGAGAGGTAGAAGAGGAGGGAGAGGAGGACGCCGAAGAAGATGCCTTTTTCCAGGTCGATGAGGGTGCCGATGAGGGTGACCCAGAGGACGAGGGACTCGGTGCGGCTGACATGCCAGATGGTGCGGATGTGATGGAAGTCGATGAGTCCCCAGGCGACCAGGAAGAGGATGCCGGCCATGGCGGCGGTGGGCAGGTAGGCGGCAAGGGGGGCGACGAGGAGGAGGATGAGGACGAGGGCGAGGGAGGCGAAGACGGCGGCCAGAGGGGTGCGGGCGCCGGAGGCGTAATTGACGCCGCTGCGGTTGAAGGAACCGCTGCTGGCGTAGCTGGAGAAGAAGCTGCCGATGAGGTTGGACAGTCCCTGGCCGATGAATTCCTGGTTGCCGTCGATGCGTTGTTCGGACTTGGCGGCGATGGCGCGGGAGATGGAGACGGCCTCGGTGAGGGCGAGCATGGTCACCACCAGGGCGGGGAAGAACATATCGCGCAGGGCCTTGAAGGAGAAGTCTGGCGAAGAGAGGGGTGGCAAGCCGGCGGGCAGGGCGCCGACGGTTTGGATGCCGGTATGCTGGGGGCCGAAGTGTTGGTTGAGGAGGAAGGCGGCGAGGGAGCCGATGATCATGGCGGCGATCATGTAGGGCAGGCGGGGCAGGAAGCGTTTGACGAGGATGCCTGCGGCGAGGGTGATGAGGCCGACGGCGGTGACGTAGGGGTTGATGTGATCGGCCTGCAGGACGAGCTGGTGGAGGATTTCGTGCAGGGGCAGGCCGCGGGGCATGTTGAGGCCGAAGAAGTGTTTGATCTGGCTGCCGGCGATGAGGAGGGCGGCGCCGGCGGTGAAGCCGATGACCACGGTGTGGGAGATGAAGTTGACCAGGGTGCCCATGCGTGCGAGCCCCAGGAGGAGCTCGAAGAGGCCGACGAGGAAGGTGAGGGTGAGCACCAGGGAGATGAACTCGGGGGAGCCTGGGGTGGCGTGGGGGGCGACGGAGGCGAACACCGCGATGGAGATGGCGGTGGTGGGTCCGGAGACCAGATGCCAGCTGGAGCCGAAGAGGGCGGCGATGATGGCGGGCACCATGGCGGCGTAGAGGCCGTACTGGGGAGGCAGGCCGGCGATGATGGCGAAGGCCACCCCCTGGGGCAGCACGATGAGGGCGCCGGTCAGTCCCGCCAGGGCGTCCGCCCGGAGCGTTTCCTGATTCACCATCGGCCACCAGCGCAGGAAGGGGAAAAGACGATAAAGCAGAGGCTGGGCGTGCATGGGCTGCTGGGCTTGAAAAAAAGCAACCCGCAATGCTAGCTCTGCACCCGTCAAGGAAACGTCAACGGTGCATCAAGGCTGCGTCAAAGGAGCGAGCAGGAGGGAGGGGGACTTCCTTGCGCTGGTTGATTCAGCCAATGGTGGGGCCGATTGAGGAGCGGAAAACCAGTTGGGCGGTGGTGCCCCGTCCCTCCTCGCTGTCGAGGGTGATAGACCAGCCTTGGCGGTCGCAGATGCGCTTGACCAGGGAAAGTCCGATGCCGGCACCTTTGCTTGCGGCGCCGCGGTAGTAGCGCTCGAACACCCGCGCCAGCTCGTCGGCACGGATGCCGATGCCGGTGTCCTCCACCACCAGACGATCGCCGGACAGGCGGATTCGCACCGTCCCACCCTGCGTATAGGTAAAGGCGTTGCGGATCAGGTTGCCGATGACCACGGCCAGCAGGGTGCGTTCGACGGGCAGCCAAAGATCGGCGTCGAGCGCCAGTTCGAGGCGAATGGCGCGGTCGGCGATGAGGGGTCGATGATGCTCGATGCACTCGGTGAGGACCTCCCGCACGGAACATCTTTCGTCCGGGTTGGCCCGTGCGGTTTCCTCGCGCGCGAGCAGCAGCAGGGCGGTGATGAGTTCCACCATGTCGCGGCTGGCGCGCGCGATGCGGGCGATCCTCTGCTGCTGCCGGCCGTTGAGGGAGGGATCTTCCTGCAGGACTTCGGTGGCGCCCTGGATCACCGCCAGGGGCGTGCGCAATTCGTGACTCACGTCCGCGGTGAAGGCGCGTTCGCGGGCGATGAAGGCGCGCAGTCGCTCGATGTAGGCATCGAAGGCGCGCGCCATCTCGCCCACTTCGTCATCGCCGAAATGGCTGGCCAGCGCCGGGGCCTGGGCGTCGGGGTCGGCTTCGCTGATTTCCCTTGCCAGTCGCGTGACCGGGGCCACTACGCGGCCGGCCAGCCAGTAACCCCCCGCGGCGGACAGCAGGGTCATGATGGCCACTCCCGCCGCGAGCACGTAGAGGAAACGCCTTTCCCGCTGAATGTGCGGAGTTTCGTCGAACATCATGACGTGGCGCACGCCCGCCCGTTCGGCGACGATGACGCGGTAGGGCCGGCCCTCTAGGGGGATGCTGTACTGGCCCAGGGGCAGGGTGCGCACCGCTTCCGGTATCTCGCGGCTCGCTTCCGGGCCCAGCACGTAGCCCCGCAGCATGAGGGTGTGCGGGGGCAGGGAATGGGGATTGCGCGCGCGACGCGCGAGGTAGTCCTCCATCTCGGCGCGCAGGGTTTCATCCAGCAGGCGGGTGCCGAGGTCGCGGGCGGAAACGTACAGCCCGGCGGCGAGCAGCAGGCTCACCAGGGCGCCGAACCAGGCGAAGGTGAAGGCAACGCGCAGCCGCAGGCTACGGGGAAGGCGCAGACGAGGCGGCATCCTCTTCCGCCAACTGATAGCCCAGACCCCGCACGGTGTGCAGGAGGGGCCGTTCACCCGGCGCATCGATCGCCCGCCGCAACAAATGCATGTGGGCCCGCAGGGCATCGCTGTCCGGCGGGGTGTCGCCCCAGATGGCGTGCTCCAGCTCGCTGCGGCTCAGTACCCGCGGCGAATGGCGCATCAGGGTTTCCAGAAGCCGCAAGGGAATCGGCGGCAACTGGATGGCGCGCTGGCCACGGCTGATTTTCAGGGTGTCGGTATCGAAGGACAGGTCGCCCACCTGCAGGCGGGTGCGCAGTCCCTGACCCTGCGCACGCCGTGCCAGCGCCTTCAGCCGGGCTTCCACTTCGCGCAGGGCGAAGGGTTTGACCACGTAATCATCGGCGCCCGATTCGAGGCCGACGATTTTGTCGTCCAGCGCATCGCGCGCGGTGACGATGAGTACGGGTGTGGTTTTCTGCGCTTCCTCCCGCAGTTTGCGGCAAAGCGTGATGCCATCCATACCCGGCAGCATGAGGTCGAGGACGATGGCGTCGTAGTCGTTCACCGTGGCCAGATGCAGGCCGGTGAGTCCATCGCCGGCCACATCCACCGTATGACCGCGGTCGGCCAGGAATTCCAGCAGGTTGGCGGCGAGATCGGGATTGTCTTCGATGATGAGCAGGCGCATCGCCCCTATTGTAGCGCTGCCGCCGCCGCTCAACAGACTACTGGGCGATGCCCTGGGTCTCGCTCAGGACCTCGTGCTGGCGCCGGTGTTCCGCCATGCCCCGGATCAGCGCGGTCAGCACGGTGACCGCTCCCAGCACCAGGGCCAGGGCCAGCACCCCGTCGCCGGCCATTTTCAGCGTCTTTACCGTGCTGGCAGGCAGCGGCTCGATGAGGCCAAGCTGCGACAGGTAGCCCGGGATGTAGAAGAGACGGCTGAAGAGCACGGTGATCATGATCACCGCCATGGTCAGCTTGACCTGGTAATCCTTCACATAGGTGGTGCCGATGGCGCCAATCTGGATGCCGAACAAGGAGCCCAACAGGATGAGCATGGCCAGCCGCAGGTCCACCATGCCCTCCAGGCCGTAGAAAAGGGTCCCGCCCAGCCCCATGACGAAGGCGATCACCAGTTCGGTCGCCGAAGCCATGAGCGCAGGCACGCCGAAAATGTAGATCATGGCGGGTACACCGATGAAGCCGCCGACAGCGATGGTGGAAGCCAGCATGCCCGTGGCAAAACCCATGGGGGCGACGAAGAGGACCGAGATTTTCGCCTTCGCGCCCGGGAAATAGACCATCGTGCCCGGGATGTGTACCGACTGCACCCACCTGGCGAGCCGCGTCAGCCGGTGTTCCTCACCATGGGGATGGCTTTTCAGCTTGCGGTAATCCCGATAGACGAAACCGCCGACGATGGCGAGCACGATGACGAAGATCACCGACACGTAGAGATCGGTGCCCACCGCCCCGAAACGGTCCTTGATGCTGGTCATCACCTGCTTGCCATAGAGCATGCCCAGCTCGGCGAACACCCCCATGACCAGGCCCAGCTTGACGTCCACCTGACCGTACTTGTGGCGCTTGATGGCGCCCACCAGCGCCTTCGGGAACTTGTGGCAGATGTTGGAGGCGACGGCCACGATACCGGGCGCGCCCAGGGTCATCATCGCCGGGGTGAGGACGAAGGCCCCGCCGGAGCCGATGAAGCCCGACACCATGCCACCGATGAAACCGATGAGGATCAGCAGCAGGGCACCGGTGAGGTCGATGTCGATGAATTGAATGAGTTCCATGGCGACGTTCCCCTTATTTCTTCTTGTTGGCGGCCTTGAGGCCCAGGGCATCCCAGAACATGCCGGTGAAGGCGCCGTGCACGTAGGAGAGGACGAAAGCGGCGATGATGGGCACCAGGACGTTGAGCCAGTTGCCCTCGATCAGGGTACCGCCCTTGGCGGCGCAGGCTTCCGGGGTCGGTTTGTGGTAGTAGAGCTCCTTCCCGTTTTCCACCACCAGGCAGGCATCCACGGTGGTGTGGGCAAGGCGGACGATGTCGTCCTGGAAATGGAAAAGGGCCCAATAGAGAAGAGCCACCGCCACGCCCCAAAGCAGGGTCGTGGTCCAGCGTGTCCTGGCTTCTGCCATTTGTGATTGCTCCCGAAAAAATGTCAAGAAAACGTCAAATTCTAGCCGACTTCGCCGGCTGGCTCAAAGGGTCCGGGGGCGTCCGTCCGGCAGGCGTTCCTGACATTCGGGGAAAATCCGCGCGCGGCAGCGGGCGCACAGGTCGGGGTCGAGTTTGGGGTAGAGGGTTTCGATGGGGCGGCTGCGGACGGGGAAGAGGTTTTCGCGGCCGATTTGATCGAGGGCGCCGGTTTTTTCCAGGGTTTTTTGGGCGGTCTCCTTGAGGCGGTAGAAGTACAGGCCGCCGCCCAGGGTTTTGCGGCGGCGTGCTTCGTGGGCCAGCATTTCGGCGCCGGCGATGTCGATGAAGTTGATGCCGGAGGCGACGATGAGGACGTGTTTTTGTGTGGGCTGGATGGTGTCGATGGCGTGCAGGTGCTGCTGGACGTGATCGACGGCGCCGAAGAAGAGGGAGCCGTTGATGCGGACCATTTTGAGCTGTGGGCATTCGGGGTGGCCGCTGGCATCGATGTAGTGATAGCTGCCGGGTTCGGGGTCGGGGACGACGGCCTGCACCTGGGGGCGGGAGGTGCGGGAGAGGTAGAAGAGGAGGGAGAGGAGGACGCCGAAGAAGATGCCTTTTTCCAGGTCGATGAGGGTGCCGATGAGGGTGACCCAGAGGACGAGGGACTCGGTGCGGCTGACATGCCAGATGGTGCGGATGTGATGGAAGTCGATGAGTCCCCAGGCGACCAGGAAGAGGATGCCGGCCATGGCGGCGGTGGGCAGGTAGGCGGCAAGGGGGGCGACGAGGAGGAGGATGAGGACGAGGGCGAGGGAGGCGAAGACGGCGGCCAGAGGGGTGCGGGCGCCGGAGGCGTAATTGACGCCGCTGCGGTTGAAGGAACCGCTGCTGGCGTAGCTGGAGAAGAAGCTGCCGATGAGGTTGGACAGTCCCTGGCCGATGAATTCCTGGTTGCCGTCGATGCGTTGTTCGGACTTGGCGGCGATGGCGCGGGAGATGGAGACGGCCTCGGTGAGGGCGAGCATGGTCACCACCAGGGCGGGGAAGAACATATCGCGCAGGGCCTTGAAGGAGAAGTCTGGCGAAGAGAGGGGTGGCAAGCCGGCGGGCAGGGCGCCGACGGTTTGGATGCCGGTATGCTGGGGGCCGAAGTGTTGGTTGAGGAGGAAGGCGGCGAGGGAGCCGATGATCATGGCGGCGATCATGTAGGGCAGGCGGGGCAGGAAGCGTTTGACGAGGATGCCTGCGGCGAGGGTGATGAGGCCGACGGCGGTGACGTAGGGGTTGATGTGATCGGCCTGCAGGACGAGCTGGTGGAGGATTTCGTGCAGGGGCAGGCCGCGGGGCATGTTGAGGCCGAAGAAGTGTTTGATCTGGCTGCCGGCGATGAGGAGGGCGGCGCCGGCGGTGAAGCCGATGACCACGGTGTGGGAGATGAAGTTGACCAGGGTGCCCATGCGTGCGAGCCCCAGGAGGAGCTCGAAGAGGCCGACGAGGAAGGTGAGGGTGAGCACCAGGGAGATGAACTCGGGGGAGCCTGGGGTGGCGTGGGGGGCGACGGAGGCGAACACCGCGATGGAGATGGCGGTGGTGGGTCCGGAGACCAGATGCCAGCTGGAGCCGAAGAGGGCGGCGATGATGGCGGGCACCATGGCGGCGTAGAGGCCGTACTGGGGAGGCAGGCCGGCGATGATGGCGAAGGCCACCCCCTGGGGCAGCACGATGAGGGCGCCGGTCAGTCCCGCCAGGGCGTCCGCCCGGAGCGTTTCCTGATTCACCATCGGCCACCAGCGCAGGAAGGGGAAAAGACGGTAGAGCCAGAGATTGCAGGCGGGGTCGGCGGTGGACACTCGGGACATGGGCGGAGGAGGCGGGAAAAATATCAGCAGTATCTAATATTTAGGCGTGCCCCGCAATGCGGGCCGGGTTGCGGCGGCGCCGGCGCTGCGCATAAAATAGCGCCCAAGCCGCAAGCACCGCGTGGCAAGAACAAAAGCGGTCCGCCCCCATTGATGGGAAACCCGATTGGTGGAAATCCGGCAGCCAGCCTCCCACTGCCCGCGCCTTTCCCGGCGTGGGCAAAAGGCCCTGCCGGGTCTCAAAGGGGCGGCCTGCCCGTGGAAAGCCTTCTTAAACCACCCGAAAGAGTGAGGAAAATGAGCAAATCCATCCCAGCCATCCTGCTCGTGCTGCTTTCTTTTGCCGGGAGCGCCCTGGCGGAAGGAAACGCTGCGGCGGGCAAAAACAAGAGCTCCATGTGTGCGGGCTGCCACGGCATCGAAGGCTACCGCAGCGTCTATCCCGATACCTATCGGGTCCCCAAGATCGGCGGACAGCATGCGGAATACATCATCGCCGCGCTCAAGGCCTACAAGGCGGGGGAACGCAAGCATGCCACCATGCGGGCCATTGCCGGCAGCCTTTCCGATCAGGACATGGCCGATCTCGCGGCCTACTATGCCGACGCCAAATAAGAAAGGGACCACCATCATGATGAGCCGCCTTCTCCTTTCCACCCTCATCCTGGGGCTTGGCACGGCGCTTCCCGCGGCCGCCGTCACCGGCAACGCCTCAGCGGGCAAGGCCAAGAGCACGGTCTGTGCCTCCTGCCACGGGCCCGACGGCAACAGCCCGACCCCGGCCTTCCCCAAACTGGCCGGCCAGAACGATGATTATCTCGTCCATGCCCTGAAGGCCTACCGCGACAAAAGCCGCGTCAACGCCATCATGAACGGGCAGGCCGCCAATCTTTCCGATCAGGACATCGCCGATCTGGCGGCGTATTTCGCCAGCCAGTCGGGTCTCAAGTACAAGCGCTGAATTTTCATCTGCCCACGCGCAGCCGGGGTATGGCCCTGGCTGCGCGTCTTGTCTTTGGCCTGCGATGCCTGTGGAGCTTGCGGGCCCGCTTTCCTTTGCGGGTGAAAGCCCCCATTCAGCGCCCGCCGGTCGCCGGGCGTTTCGCCAGTTGGGCGTCGATGCAACCGAAATAAATTCCCGCATCGGGTGGGGTGTGGTGACGCTGGGCGTGCCAGACCATTTCCCCCAGACAGTCGATCAGCACGTGTGCGGCATCGTGTGGCGCAAGACCTCTTTCGAGGAGTGCCGTGTGGCGGGCGCGGATGCCCGGCGGCTGGTCGATGGAGAGCTGTTCCAAGAGGGCCAGATGCAGGGCGAGGTGGAGGAAGGGGTTGGTCTCGCCCGCTTCCACGGGGTAATCGCGGTCCAAGTGGCGCTCCGGTTGGGCGAGTACCGGGTGGTATTCCGGATGCAGCAGGATGACCTCGATGGCCAGGGTCTCCAGTCCGGCAAGGGGCTCGCCCGCCCGGTATTTGCGCCAGGTCTCGAAGAAGAAACGGCGCGCCGCTTCCCGCGAGGGATCAAACATCGCACTTGAAAAGCCCGACCACGGCCGAGTACTGGAAAAGCTCGTTGCTGTCCCCGAAGGGCGCGATCTCGCCGTTGCCGTAAAAGCCGATCACCGGCATGCCGGGGAAACGGTTCTTGACCAGTTCCAGGTCGCGGTCGATGCCGCCGTAGAAATACGGGCCCCGGCCCATGCAGGGAAAGAGCAGGGCAAAATCGGGGCTTGCCCCCAGCGCCCGGTGCACCCGGTCCAGGGTGAGGCGCATGTCCCGTTCCGCAGCCAGGGGCTGCCGCAGGGCCCAGAACAGGCGTTCGCCCGGAGACAGGCGGGCCGACAGCGTCACCGAGCGGTCATCGGCATTGGTGGAGATGACCGGTGCCAGACGGTAGCGTCCCTCCTCAATCGCGGTCTTTGGATCCCCGAAAATGACACCGGCAAGGATGAGGTGGAGGGGAATGCGTTCCAGGGCGCGCACATCCAGGGGCAGTTCCCGCGCCAGGGTGTTGAGGGAAGGTTGGGAGGCGACGCTGATCACGTCGTAGCCGCTCACCTGGGTGATTTCCATGGGCTGCGAGAGGGGACGTACCCCTTGGGAGACGCCCACCGCGCCGCGGGCACCGCGGATCACGCTTTCGCAGCGGCCGTTGCCGGCGAGGCGGCCCCCGCACCAGACCTTGAACGGCCCGCGTCCCGTGGCATCTCCCGATACCCCGCCGAAGCGCCGCCCCGGCGCCTTGATCCAGGCACTGTTGAGGGCATTGGGGGCGGCCAGCGCCAGAATGAGTTCATCGCCTTCTTCCCCATGGGCGGGGGTGAGGGAGAGCCTGCCGCCGAAGACCATGGCCGCGGCCGCCGGGGCATCCAGCACCCATTCCTCCTCGGTGAAGATGCCGGCGGCGGAACAGCCGACGATCTGCGTACAGTTGGCGGCGCGGGAGGCGGCGCGCACCGCCGGTTGGGGATCGGGGGCGAATTCCGGGGTGAGGAAAAGCAGCACGGCCTTGGCGTGGGTAAGGCCGGCGCGGGCCATGGCGGTCGCCACGGCCTGCCGCGCCAGGTCCTCATGGGCGGTGCGGCCGGTGGCCAGCGCAGTGGCAATGGGCATGGCTATTCCTCGCGCGTCTTGTGGGGATATTCACACAGGTCCCGGATCAGGCATTGGGGACATTTGGGCTTGCGTGCCGTGCACACATAGCGCCCGTGAAGGATCAGCCAGTGATGGGCATCGTGTTTGAACTCGTCCGGTACGAATTTTAGCAGCTTGCGTTCCACTTCCAGCGGCGTTTTGCCCTTGGCCAGGCCCACCCGGTTGGCGACACGGAAAATGTGGGTATCGACGGCGATGGTGGGCTGACCGAAGACGGTGTTGAGCACCACATTGGCGGTCTTGCGGCCCACGCCTGGCAGTTTCTCCAGCTCCTCCCGCGAGGCGGGCACCTCGCCGCCGTAACGTTCCACCAGGATGCGGCAGGTGGCGATGATGTGCTTTGCCTTGCTGGGGTATAAGCCAATGCTACGGATGTAGGGAATGAGCCCTTCTTCGCCCAGGGCAAGGATGGCTTGCGGCGTGTTGGCATCCCTGAACAGCTTACGCGTGGCGAGGTTCACGCTCCTGTCGGTGGCCTGCGCCGAGAGGATGACGGCGATCAGCAGCTCGAAGGGGGTGCGGTATTCGAGCTCCGTCGTCGGGTTGGGGTTTTTGGCCCGGAAGCGCTCGAAGATTTCGCGGCGCTTCTGCGCGTTCATGCCGCTTGCAACGCCATCTGCGCCCGGGCTTCGCGGCGGGCATCGAGCCAGTTCTTGGTGGCGATCAAGAGGCCCAATCCCATGAAGGCACCGGGCGGCAGCACGGCCACCAGCAGTCCTGGATAATCCGCCGGCAGGAGGTGGACCACCCAGTCACGGGCGACCGGGCCGAATACCAGGTCCAGACCGGAGAAAAGCGTGCCCTTGCCCACGATCTCGCGCACGGCACCCAGCACGGTGAGAACCAGCGTCAGCCCCACGCCCATCATCAGCCCGTCGAAGAGGGAAGGCAGCAGAGGGTTCTTGGAAGCGAAGGCCTCGCAGCGGGCGAGCACGATGCAGTTGGTGGTGATGAGGGGAATGAAAATTCCCAGCACCAAATAGAGGGGATGGACGAAGGCATTCATCAGGAGCTGGATGGCGGTGACCAGGGCGGCGATGATGAGGATGAACACGGCGATGCGGATTTCCTTCGGCACCACGGCGCGGATCACGGAGACGCTGCCGTTGGCCACCACCATCACCAGGGTCGTGGCAAGTCCCAGGCTCAGGGCGTTGACCGTGGTGTTGCTAATGGCGAGCAGGGGACACAGGCCCAAAAGCTGGACCAGGCCGGTATTCTGTTTCCATAGGCCATTGCGGATGATTTCCTGATAGACGCTCATCGTCTGGGCTCCTTTGTGCTGCGCGCAGGCCGGTTGAAGAGAGCCGCGCCTTCCTTCTCGTAGAAGCTCAAGGTGCGCTGCACCGCTTTCACCACGGCGCGGGGCGTGATGGTGGCACCGGCCCGGTAAGGGAAGACACCACCATCCTTCTGCACCTTCCACTGCATGGGCGGGATCCCGGTGAGGGATGTGCCCTCGAAGACGCGGATCCAGTCGGAACGCGCGGCATCAATGTAATCGCCAAGGCCCGGCGTTTCATTATGCGTCACCACACGCACCCCGGCCACTTCGCCATTCACCTTCACCGCCACCAGGAGACGGATGCGGCCGCCGTAACCATCCGGCGCCACCGCCTCGAAGACGAGGGCGGAGGGCTCCCCCTTGAGCCGCGCCCGATAGACGAGGGATGGTTCGGTGGTGCCCAACTCCTCCGTGGGCGGCAGTTCGATGGCATCGGCCAGAAGGTCGTTGTCGAACCACTGTGGGGGCAGCGCCTGGGTGATGAGGGCAAGTTTTTCCCGCTCCTCGCTGGCGGCGATGGTGGCCCGGGTCAGGTGGAAGGTATAGGCAAGGATGCCGGAGCCCAGCACGGCGAAGGCGAAGAGCAGGAATCCGCTGCGCAGCGCATTGCCGAGGGCGGGATTCATGGGCGCTCCTGCTGCCTGCCATGGCCGATGACCCGCGGCTGGGTGTAGGTGTCGATGAGGGGAACGGCCATGTTCATGATGAGGACGGCGAAGGCCACGCCGTCCGGGTAGCCGCCGAAGGTGCGGATGAGATAGACCAAAAAGCCGATGGCGGCACCGAAAATGAGCTTGCCCCGGGGGGTGGTGGGGCCGGTGACGGGATCGGTGGCGATGAAGAAGGCCCCCAGCATGGCACCGCCGCTCGCCAGATGAAACCAGGGCGCCACATAACGGTCCGGATCAAAGACATGGAACCAGAGGGCGGCGGCGAACAGGGCCGCCAGCATCGCCAGCGGGACATGCCAGGTGATCACGCGCTGCTGCAAAAGAAAGAGGCCACCCGCCAGATAGGCGAGGGCCACCACTTCCCCACCCCGTCCCCCCAGGTGGCCATAGATGGGCGCCCGGGTGATTTCGTGCACGGTGTGTCCCAGCTTGAGCTGGGTTTTCAGGAAATCGAGGGGTGTGGCCATGGTGATGGCATCCACGGTCACCCCCGCCGGCAGCCGGCCGGTGAAGATGTAGCGCAGGGTTTCGGCAAGGGAGAGGTGGGCCTGGGCCAGCATGTCCACCGCCGGCCACTGGGTCATGTGGGCCGGAAAGGAAACGAGGAGAAGGGCATAGGCCGCCATGGCGGGATTGAACAGATTGTTGCCCAGCCCACCGTAGAGATGCTTGGCGACCACGATGGCAAAGAGCGTCCCGCCCACGATCAGCCACCAGGGCGCAAGCGCGGGCAGGGACAGGGCCAAAAGCCACGCGGTGACCAAGGCACTGCCATCCTTGAGGAAAGGGGCCACGGGATAGCGACGCAGGCGCAGCATGAAGGCTTCCGCAGCCAGTGCGGTCACGGAGGCGAGGACGAGGCTTATCACGATGGCCGGCCCGAAATAGACCACATAGGCGGCGATGCCCAGCCCCAGGGCGAGCAGCACCTTGCCCATGATGAGGCTCACGCTGACGGGCTGGGAGACATAGGTCATGCTTGATCCTCCCCGGATTTCTCCATGACCTCGCGCAGCTTCGCGCGGCGGGCTTCGATTTCCTGTATTTCCTGCAGCTTGTCGGGGGACAGCGCCTCCACGTTGCGGGGAACGACGCCGGCGCGCTTGGCCTTGGCGCGTTCAATTGCGGCCTGGATGGCGGCGCGCTTGGCGTCCGCGTCGGGGTTGGGCATGGCCGCGGTGGCCTTGGCGGCCGCGGCCTTCTGCGCGAGTTTCTCGGCGCGTTCCTTCTTCTCCCGCTCCAGGCGGAAGAGATGGAACTGATGTCTTTCCCGCGCCCGGTCGGCAGCCTTTTTCTCCCGCTCCCGCGCCCAGATCTCGCTCTTGGCAAAGCGGTAATAGTCCACCAGCGGGATGTGGGAGGGACACACATAGGCGCAGCAGCCGCATTCGATGCAGTCAAAAAGATTGTGCTCCTGCGCCTTGCCGAAATCCCGGGCGTGGGCGAACCAGTACAAATCCTGCGGCTGCAGGCGGACCGGGCAGACCTGGGCACAGCGGGTGCAGCGGATGCAGGGCAGGGGTGGCGGCGGTGGGGGAAAGAGGCGATCGCTTCTGGCGATGACGCAATTCATCGCCTTCACCACCGGCACCGCCGTGGAATGCAGGTCGAAGCCCATCATTGGCCCGCCCATGATGTAGCCTGTGGTGTCCTCCCGCGGCTCACCGGTGAGTTTGACCAGCTCGGCAAGCGGCGTGCCGATCAGGGCCTCGAAGTTCTGCGGCCGCCGCACGTTGCCGGTGACCGTGACCACGCGGGAGATCAGGGGTTCGCCGTGATGCACGGCACGCTCGAGGGCGTGTGCCGTGCCCACGTTGAAGATTTGCACGCCGACGTCCGTGGAGCGCCCGCCGCTGGGCACCTCGCGGCCGGTGAGCAACTGGGTGAGCTGCTTGCCGCTGCCGGAGGGGTAGAGGGTGGGCACCACCACCAGCTCGAAATCGGTATCGCGGCAGGCCTCCCCCATGGCGGCAATGGCTTCCGGTTTGTTGTCCTCGATGGCGACGATGACCTCGCGGGCGCCCAGCAGATGGCGCATGATGCGCGCGCCCTCGATGATGGAGGGGGCACGTTCCCGCATCAGGCGGTCATCACAGGTGATCCACGGCTCGCATTCGCAGCCGTTCAGCACGAGAATGGGGATGGCGGCATCGGGGGCCGGGTTGAGTTTCACGTAGGTGGGAAAAACTGCGCCGCCCAGGCCCGCCAGCCCCATGTCCCGCAGGCGGTTGCGCACCTCGCTTACGTCCAGGTTCAGATAGTCGATGGGGGAACGCTCCACCCAGCGTTCCTCGCCATCCGCCTCGATCACCACACACAATGCCGGCAGGCCGGAAGGATGGGGGACGGGGCGCGGCTCCACCGCCAGCACCTTGCCCGAGGTGGGAGCGTGCACACTCACCGAAATGTAGCCATCCGCCTTGCCGATGAGTTGCCCCTTGAGTACCTTCTCCCCGGCTTCTACCACCGGCTTGGCCGGGTTGCCGATGTGCTGCAGAAGCGGTACCACCAGAAGGCTGGGCAGCGGCGCGCTGCCGATGGGGCGGCTGTTGGATTCCAGCTTGTGCTCGGGCGGATGCACCCCGCCGGGGAAGGGGTGAAGGGTGCGCATGGCTCAGGCGGCCTTTAAGGGAATCACCGGGTATTTCCATTTCCAGGTGGTGATGTCCTCCTGTACCGGCACCATGCGGATGCAGTCCACCGGACAAGCGGGCACGCACAGCTCGCAGCCGGTGCATTCGGAGGCGATCACCGTATGCATCTGTTTGGCCGCGCCGACGATGGCATCCACCGGGCAGGCCTGGATGCAGAGGGTGCAGCCGATGCAGAGCTTCTCGTCGATGACGGCGACGGACTTGGGCTTGGCCACCCCATGGGCGGCGTTCAGGGGTTTGGGTTCCACCCCCAAAAGTTCGGCCAGCTTGCGCACACCCTCCTCCCCGCCCGGCGGACACTGGTTGATGTCCGCCTCACCCCGGGCGATGGCCTCGGCATAGGGACGGCAGCCGGGATAGCCGCATTGTCCGCACTGGGTCTGCGGCAGGATGGCATCGATTTTGTCCACCAGGGGGCTTGCCTCCACCTTGAAGCGGACGGCGGCAAAACCCAGCACGAGCCCCAGAAAGAGGCTAAGGCCCCCCATGACGACGAGTGCATTGATCATAGGCGAAGCAACTTGGCTGACCAAGCCGCCGGAAGGACCGGACCCGCGGTAGCCGGTGGGCGGGGCTTGGTCATTTCACCAGTCCGGAAAAGCCCATGAAGGCGAGGCTCATGAAGCCCGCCGTGACCATGGCGATGGCCGTGCCGCGAAAGGGAGCCGGCACGTCGGCGCCTTCCAGACGTTCCCGCATGGCGGCAAACACGATCAAGATCATGGAAAACCCCAGCGCCCCACCCAAGCCGAAGAAGAGAGACTCGACGAAATCGTGCCGCGCCTGCACATTGAGCAGGGGAATGCCCAGCACCGCGCAGTTGGTGGTGATGAGGGGCAGATAAATCCCCAACACCTGGTAGAGCAGGGGAAACATCTTGTGCAGAAACATTTCCGTGAATTGCACTACCGCCGCGATGACCACGATGAAGGAAAGGGTGCGCAGATAGAAGAGCTCGCTGCCCAGAAGATATTCGTTGATGAGGTAGCTTGCACCGGAGGCGAGGGTGAGCACGAAGGTGGTGGCAAGCCCCATGCCGATGGCGGGTTCCAGCTTCTTCGACACCCCCATGAAGGGGCACAGGCCGAGAATCTTGACCAGCACGATGTTGTTGACGAACACCGTGCTCACGAGAATGAGCAGATAGGTCTCCACGATGAGCCGGTCCGGCGGCAAATAAAACGACCAAATTATCCGCTTTGGGCGGAGGGGCTGCAACCCTGCGCCGCCGCGGGTTTTCCCTGCCCTATAGACCAGAGAGGGCCGTTTCCGGCTCGGTATAGGGCAAGCCCAAATCCTCTGCCACCGCCCGGTGGGTGACATGGCCCACGCAGAGCTGCAGGCCCGCGCGCAGATCGGCGCGGGTTTTGAGCGCGGTGAGGGGATCGGCAGCGAGGGCCAGGGTGTAGGGCAGGGTGGCGTTGGCGAGCGCCTGGGTGGAAGTGCGCGCGGTTGCGGCGGGCATGTTGGCCACACAGTAATGCACCACGCCGTCGTGGATGTAGGTGGGGTGACTGTGGGTGGTGGGCCGCGAGGTTTCCGCGCACCCTCCTTGGTCGATGGCCACGTCCACCAGCACGGCGCCGCGCTTCATCCGTCGCACCGTGTCATGGGTGATGAGCTTGGGGGCGCGTTTGCCAGGCAGGTACACGGAGCCCACCACGAGGTCGGCCTCGGTAGCCAGTTCGGCAATGGCGTGGGCTTCCGAATAACGGGTCTTCAGACGGGGACCGAGGATGTCGTCGAGATAGCGCAGGCGGGCGAGATTGACATCGAGCAGGGTCACGTCGGCCCCCAACCCCAGGGCCATCTTCGCCGCCTGCGTGCCCACCGTGCCGCCGCCGATGATCAAGACCCGCCCCGGTGCCACGCCCGGCACCCCGCCCAGGAGGACGCCATTGCCCCCTGCCGCGAAGTGCAGACAATTGGCCCCCACGTGGATGGCCATGCGGCCGGCGATTTCCGACATGGGAACCAGCAGGGGCAGGCCGCCCTGGCCGTCGCTGACGGTTTCATAGGCGATGGCGATGACTTTGCGTTGCAGGAGGGCCTGGGCGAGGGCCGGGGCGGCGGCGAGGTGCAGGTAACAGAACAGCACCTGCCCTTCCTTGAGCAGCGGGATCTCGGCGGGCTGCGGTTCCTTGACCTTCACCACCATGGGGCAGCGGTAAACCGCCTCCGCTGTGGCGACGATGCGGGCACCCGCGGCCTGATAGTCCGCGTCGCTGAAACCGATGTGGGCGCCGGCACCGCTTTCCACACAGACCTCGTGGCCTGCCGCCACCAGCATGTGCACGCCGGCGGGCGTGGCACCCACACGATATTCGAAATCCTTGATCTCCTTGGGGATGCCGATGCGCATGGGGTTCCTCGTCCGTTAGATTTCCACCTGCGTGCCCAGTTCGATCACGCGGTTGGTGGGGATGCGGAAGAAACTCATGGCGCTTTCCGCATTGCGGGCCATGTGGATGAACAACTGCTCCCGCCAGGGTGCCATGCCAGGCAGACCCGTGGCGATGATGGTCTCCCGGGAAAGGAAGAAGGAAGTCTGCATCATGTCGAAGGTGAGCCCTTTCTCCCCGCACAGGGCAAGGGCGGCGGGAATGTCCGGTTCATCCTTGAAGCCATAGTGCACCACTACGCGGTAGAAGTCATGACCCAGGTCCTCGATCTCGACCCGTTCAGCGGCGGGAACGAAGGGTCGGTTTTCCGTGATCACGGTGAGAAAGACCACCCGCTCGTGGAGCACCTTGTTGTGCGCCAGGTTGTGCAGCAGGGCATGGGGCACGCCGTCCTTGCTCGCGGTGAGGAAAACGGCGGTACCCGGCACCCGCACGGGCGGATGGGCCATAAGACCCTCGATGAAGGGTGTGAGCGCGATGGCCCCAGAGTTGAGGCGGGCGAGAAGGAGCTGGCGGCCCCGCTTCCAGGTGGACAGCAGGGTGAACACCACCACCCCCACCAGCAGGGGGAACCAGCCTCCCTCGACGATCTTGAGGGAGGTTGCCCCGAAGAAAGCCACATCCACGGTGAGGAAGGCGATGAGGCCGGCGATGGCGAGCCAACGGTTCCACCGCCACAGACCGATCACCACGACGAAGCCCAGCAAGGTGTCGATCAGCATGGTGCCGGTGACGGCGATGCCATAGGCGGCGGCCAGGTTGCTGGAGGAACCGAACATCAACACCAGGATGACGATGCCGCTCAGCATGGTCCAGTTGATGAAGGGGATGTAGATCTGGCCGATGGCGTGTTCCGAGGTGTGGACGATCTGCATGCGCGGCAGATAGCCGAGCTGGATGGCCTGGCGGGTGACGGAGAAGGCGCCGGAAATCACCGCCTGCGACGCGATGATGGTGGCGGCGGTGGCCAGCGCGATGAGGGGTGGCAGCGCCCATTCTGGTGCCTGCATGTAGAAGGGATTGCTCACCGCTTCCGGATGGCGGATGAGCAGGGCGCCCTGGCCGAAATAGTTGAGCAGCAGCGCCGGCAGGACGAAGCCGAACCAGGCCAGGCGAATGGGGGTGCGGCCGAAATGGCCCATGTCTGCGTAGAGGGCTTCGGCGCCGGTGACGGCCAGCACCACCGCACCGAGGGTGAGGAAGGCATAGCCCTGGTGCCGGGCGAAGAAATCCAGGGCGTGTAACGGATTCACCGCCGCCAGCACGGCCGGCTCCGCCCGGATGTTGACCACCCCCAGAAGCGCCAGGGTGAGAAACCAGAGCGCCATCACCGGGGCGAAGAAACGTCCCACATGCTGGGTGCCGTGACGCTGGATGGCGAACAAAATGATCAGCACCACAAGCGAGAGAGGCTCCACCAGCGGCCGCAGCGCGGGGGTGGCCACCTGCAGCCCCTCCACCGCGGAGAGCACCGAGATGGCCGGCGTGATCATGCCGTCGCCGTAAAAGAGGGAGGCACCAAAAATGCCCAGTACCGCGAGCAGCCAACCCAGGCGGGTGCCCGGGGACACGGCGCGTTGCACCACGGCGATCAAGGCCATGATGCCCCCTTCACCATTGTTGTCGGCGCGCATGATGAAGGCCACGTACTTGACCGAGACGACGATGGTGATCGCCCAGAACACCAGCGACAGGATGCCCAGCACATTGTCGGTGCTGGGCTCCAGGGGGTGGTGGCCGGCGAACACCTCCTTCATGGTGTAGAGGGGGCTGGTGCCAATGTCACCGAACACCACGCCGATGGCGCTGGCGGCAAGCCCCACTGTGCTTACGCCACGGGATGCATGACTCATGGGGGATTCCCGCCGGGACAAAGGGTTTCCAGGATCTCCCGGACAAGCGCCGGGCCGCGATAGATGAGGCCGGTGTAAATCTGCACGAGCTTCGCCCCCGCCTCGATTTTTTCCTGCGCATCCCTGCCGGTGAGAATGCCTCCCACGCCGATGATGGGCACGGCATCCCCAAGCCTTGCATGGAGAGCACGGATGACCGCGGTGGCCTTGTCCCGCAACGGCGCGCCGGACAGGCCCCCGGCCTCCTCGCTGTGCACCAGCCCGCTCACCCCTTCGCGGCTTGTGGTGGTGTTGGTGGCGATGACGCCGTCGATGCGATGGGCAATCAACCGATCGGCGATGACCGCGATCTGGTCCCCGTCGAGATCGGGGGCGATCTTGAGCACGAGGGGCACGTAACGGCCATGGCGGTCGGCAAGGCGCGCCTGTTCCCCCTTGAGGGCGGAGAGCAGTCCGTCGAGCGCCTTCTCTCCCTGCAGATCACGCAGGTTGCGGGTGTTGGGGGAGGAGACGTTCACCGTCACGTAACTGGCATACGCATAGACCTTGCGCAGACAGATGAGATAGTCCTCCACCGCCTGCGCCATGGGGGTGTCGAAGTTCTTGCCGATGTTGATGCCCAGCACGCCGCGATATTGCGCCCGTCTGACGTTCTCCACCAGGACATCGACACCGTGGTTGTTGAAGCCCATGCGGTTGATGAGGGCCTGTGCCTCGGGGAGGCGGAAAAGGCGCGGCCGGGGGTTGCCCGGCTGCGGTCGCGGAGTGACGGTGCCGATTTCGAGAAAACCGAAGCCCAGGGCCGCGAGTCCATCGATGGCCTCGCCATTCTTGTCGAGACCCGCCGCCAGTCCCAGGGGATTGGGGAAGGAGATGCCCATCACCGTGCGCGGTGTGCAGGGGACGCGGGGTGCCGCGAAGCGCAACAGGCCGCCCGCCCTGGCCAGCGCCTCGAGGGTAAGATCGTGGGCGGTTTCCGGGTCGAGGGCGAAAAGGAGGGGGCGGGCGAGGCAATAGAGCATGGAGGCACCCCGGGGGTGCCGCGATTTTAGTCCGATTGTGCCGCGACCACAAATGATTGACGCTGGGACCTTGCGGGACCTGCGCCTTTTCGCTATGGTGCGCGGCGGGGGAAACCATGAGCAAGCGCAATCCTTACGAATCCGAGGTGGATGTCCTCATTCGCAAACTGCGGGAGGACCCGAAGATCGAGGCCGAACGCAGCCGCAACTGGGCCTACTGGTGGCTACGCGACCGACGGCCGCGCGACGTGGCAACGACTAACCTGGAAGCGGAGCTGGTGCCGCCGGAGCGGGACATGGCCTATGCCGCGCGCCGCTCCGATGTGGTGGGCGGCGTGGATTGAGGCGCGCTGACGCCGACGGCGGGGTATTCCTCCGCCGTTGGCTCAGAACGGCAGCTTGAGATCGGGCGCGGCTTCCAGCAGGACGCGGCGGAAGTCGGCCTGAATACGCTTGAGGGCCGCCTCGTTGTCGGCCTCGAAGCGCAGCACGATCACCGGGGTGGTGTTGGAGGGACGCGCGAGGCCGAAGCCGTCTGCGTATTCCACCCGCAGGCCATCGAGGGTGATGATTTCCCTGGCCCCGGGAAAGCGGGCGGTGGTCTTGAGCTTTTCCATCAGGGCGTAGTGTTCCCCTTCGGCCATCCTGATCTGCAGCTCCGGCGTGTTCACCGTGTCCGGCAGGCGGGTCAGGGTGGCGCTCACGTCGGGCTGGCGTGACAGATATTCCAGCAGGCGGCAGCCCGCATACATGCCGTCGTCAAAGCCATACCAGCGATCCTTGAAGAAAATGTGGCCGCTCATCTCGCCGGCGAGCAGCGCGCCGGTTTCCTTCATCTTCGCCTTGATGAAGGAATGACCCGTCTTCCACAGGATGGGCTCGCCGCCGCGGGCGCGGATCCAGTCGAAGAGTTTCCGGGTGGATTTGACGTCGAAGATGATCTTCGCGCCGGGATTGCGCGACAGCACATCATCGGCGAAGAGCATGAGCTGGCGGTCAGGGAAGATGATCTGGCCCTCTTTGGTCACCACGCCCAGACGATCGCCGTCACCGTCGAAGGCCAGCCCAATCTCCGCATCGCCTTGCGCAAGCGCCTGGATCAGGTCCTCGAGGTTCTTGGGTTGCGAGGGATCGGGATGATGATGGGGGAAGCGGCCATCCACCTCGCAGTAGAGCTCCGTCACCTCGCAGCCCAGGCGGCGATAGAGCTTGGGGGCAAACGCGCCGGGCACCCCATTGCCGCAATCGATGACGATCTTCATCGGTCGCGCCAGCTTGACATCGGAGACGATGCGCTCGATGTAGCGGTCGCTGATGTCCTCCTGCCGCAGACTCCCCTGGCCGTGGCTGAGATCGTTGCGCTCCAGTCTCTCGCGCAGGGCCTGGATCGCCTCGCCGGCGAGGGTCTCGCCGCCCAGCACCATTTTGAGGCCGTTGTAATCCGGCGGGTTGTGGCTGCCGGTGACCATCACCGCCGAATGGGTGCCCAGTTCGAAGGCGGCGAAATAGGTCATGGGAGTGGCCACCATACCGATGTCGATGACATCGATGCCGGCCTTGAGAATCCCCCGCGCCAGGGCCTCCGCCAGGGTCGGGCCGGAGAGGCGGCCGTCGCGGCCGATGACGATGGCGCGCTGATGCCGGGCCCGGGCTTCCGAGCCGATGGCCTGGCCGATGGCCTCGACGATCTCGGGGGTGAAGGTCTGGCCGACGATGCCGCGGATGTCGTAGGCCTTGAAGATTTCCTTGGGATAATGGGGCATGATGACTCCGTCGCTGCTACACGGTTGAGAATAACGATTCGGGCGCAACCCTTATCGGCTTGTTCCCCTGCGCGGCAAAGAAATCCATCAGGCGCTGGGGCAGCCAGTCAAGGCGCCCGGGGAAAGGGCCGCTGACGAAACCCACGTGCCCGCCCGCGGCCGGGTATTCCAGCGTCACTGCGGCGCTCACCTCCTCCACCGTGGGCAGGGCGCTTGCCGGCAGGAAGGGATCGTTCCTCGCATTGAGCAGCAGGGTTGGCACGGCAATGGAATTCAGCCAGGGCTTGCTGCTGGCGCGCGTCCAGTAATCCATGGCATCGCGGAAGCCGTGCAGGGGGGCGGTGAACAAATCATCGAAGCGGTACAGGGTCGAGGCGCTGCGGATGGCGGCGGGACTCACCGGCAGCCGGTGGCGGGCGATTTTGTCCAGGGCCTTGGCCCTGAGGCTTGCCAGAAAATGACGCACATAGAGCTGGCGGTTCAAACCCCGGTCCAGCGTCCGGCCGGCGGCGACGAGGTCCACGGGGGCGGAGACCGCGGCTGCCGCATCGATCACCGACCGGCAGGCGGCACCCCCCTCCCCCAGCCATTTGAGGAGCGCATTGCCCCCCAGGGAAACCCCCACCGCGAAGAGGGCCCGGCGGGGAAATTCGGCGCGCAGCCGGCGCAGGATGAGATCGATTTCCGCGCTGTCTCCGGAATGGTAGGCGCGGGCCAGGCGGTTGGGCTCGCCGCTGCAGCCGCGGAAATGGGGGATGACTCCGGAGAAGCCGCGCCGGCGCACCGCCTGCATGAGCGCCCGCGCATAATGGCCGCGGGAGCTGCCTTCCAGTCCATGGAAGAGCACCAGAAGCGGCGCATCGAGGGGCCCGTCCACCCAATCCAGGTCGAGGAAATCACCGTCGGCCAGCACCCAGCGCTCGCGGCGATAGGGGATGGAGGGCACGCGCACCAAGAGCGCCGCATAGAGCGTCTGGAGATGCCCCCCGGCGAGCCACAGGGGCGCCCGATAGGTGGAATGCACAAGCCGGCCGGGCATCAGTGGAGGGCGTGGCCGCTTGTGGCCGTCGCCGCTCCCGGTGCCGGCGAGGCATGGTGCAGCACCATGCGCCAGCCCAGGGGCGTGCGTCGGTAGATGTTGGTGGCGGTCATGGGCGCCACGGGCCGGCCATCCGGCACCAGGATGTGCTCCATGACGATATGGATGGCGAGGTCATCGTGGCGGCTCACCTGCACCGCTTCCACGCCGAAGCGCATGGCCACCTCGGCGCCGAACAGTTCCCGCCATCCCTCCCGCACCGCGCGCACGCCGCGCAGGGGTCGGCCCATGGGATGCACGCACACGACGTCGTCGGCTTCATCCCATACGGCCATCATGGCGGCCAGATCGTTGGCTTCGAAGGCGCGGTAGAACGCCGTTTCCGCGTCGGCAGGGGTTTCGAAGCGGGAACTCATGGGGCCGTCTCCGTTGGGCTATAATGGATAGCCTTATCCTCTTTGTGCAAACCTGCCATGCGTGTCGCGCCTGAACTGCTCGAAAAATACAGCAAGCCCGGCCCCCGCTATACGTCGTATCCGACGGCTCCCTATTTTACGGAGGCGTTCGGGGAAAGGGAATGGCGGGAGGAGATGCGCCGCGCGCAGCATCACCGCGGCTTGTCCCTTTACGTGCACATTCCTTTCTGCGACACCCTCTGCTACTACTGCGGCTGCAACATGGTGGCGACCCATGATTACAGCAAGGCGACGCGCTACCTCGATTTCCTCAGCCGCGAAATCGATTCTTATGCCGACCTCATCGCAAAGGGGCGCAGGGTCGAACAGCTCCACTGGGGCGGCGGCACGCCGACCTATCTGCGACCGGATGACATCCGACGCCTCGCCGAGCATCTGCATCGCCGTTTCGTCTTTGCCGGGGAGGTGGAGGCGGGCTGCGAGGTGGATCCGCGGGAGCTTTCCCGGGAGCACGTGGCGGCACTGAAGGAAGCTGGCTTCAACCGCCTGAGTCTGGGCGTGCAGGACCTCGACCCGGTGGTGCAGCGTGCGGTGAACCGGGTGCAGCCCGAGTCACTGGTGCGGCAAGTCTTCGGCTGGATGCGGGAGGCGGGTTTTGCCAGCATCAACATGGACCTCATGGTGGGCCTGCCCCACCAGAGCGTGGCAAGCTTCGCCACCACCCTGGAAAAAATCATCGACATGGGGCCCGACCGGCTGGCGGTGTTTAGCTACGCCCACGTGCCGTGGCTGAAGAAGCACCAGAAGCTCATCCACGAGGCCGACCTGCCGGATTTTTCCACCCGCATCGCTCTGCAGCAGCTCATCCTGGAGCGCCTCACCGCGGCAGGCTACGTCTATATCGGCATGGATCACTTCGCGCGGCCCCATGACGAGCTGGTCAAGGCGCAGGCGCAAGGCACCCTGCACCGCAATTTCCAGGGCTACACCACGCACAAGGACTGCGACATCTACGCCTTCGGTGTCTCGGCCATCAGCCAGACCGAAGACGTTTATGTGCAGAACTGCAAGCGGCTTTCGGACTATGAGGCGCGCATTGCGGCGGGGCGCCTTGCCACGGAACGGGGTGTCCGGGTGAGCCGCGACGACAAAATCCGCCGCGATGCCATTCTCGCCCTGATGTGCGATCTTTACCTCGACCGGCAGGCCCTGGCGGCGAAATGGGGCATCGATTTCGACGCCTATTTTGCCGACGCCCTCGATGAGCTTGCCGGGCTGGCGGCGGACGGGCTGGTGGTGATCACCCCGGAACGCATCGCGGTCACCGACCTGGGGCGCATCTTCCTGCGCAATATCGCCATGTGCTTCGATGCCTACCTCAAGCGTGATCGGGACCAGCCCCGCTATTCACGCACGGTGTGAACGGGTCTTCCCGGCCGGGCGGCCGGTCATCGGCCTTTGAGGAAAGCGGTTGGGGATTCAGGGGTGGCCGCCCTGCGCCTGCTGCGTATCGCCGTCATCGGCGCGCAGGGGCTCGGGGCGGTGCAGATGGAAGCCCTGGCCGTAATCGACGCCGATCTCCCGCAGCGCGATGAGGGTGGCTTCATCCTCCACGAACTCGGCGACACAGCTTAGACCCAGGCTGCGGGCGATCTGGGCGATGGCAACCACGATGGCGCGGTCATGGCCATCGCTCAGCATGTTGCGCACGAAGCCGCCATCGATCTTCAGATAGTCCACGGGCAGGTTTTTCAGATAGCCGAAGGAGGACAGTCCGCTGCCGAAATCGTCGAGGGCGAATTGACAGCCGAGGGCCTTGAGTTCCGCCATGAAGCGATGGGCCTGGCCGATGTGCTGGATGGCCGCGGTCTCCGTGATCTCGAAGGCCAGGCGGCGGGGATCGATGCCGCTTTGACGGATGCTCTCCCTGACGAAATCGAGGAAGGCTGGCTGGCCGAGGGATTGGCCCGAGAGGTTGATGGCGTAGGAGGCATAGCGGTCTGGCGGCAGCCGCGCGATGAGGGCCAGGGCATGCTGGATCACCCAGCGGTCGATGTCCGGCATCTGGCGGAAGCGCTCGGCGGCGGGGATCAGTCTGCCGGGCAGCACCAGCGTGCCATCCGGCTCCACCATGCGCACCAGCAGTTCGCAGCGGCGGGGAAGTCCGGCATCCTCTCGTAGCGGCAGGATGCGCTGGTGATGCAGGACGAAGCGGTTTTCCCGGAGTGCCGGCGGAATGCGCGCCGACCATTGCATTTCCATCTGCCGCCGCGCCTGTTCCACATCGTTTTCGCGGAACACGTAGATTTCGCTGCGTCCCTTGTCCTTGGCGATGTAGCAGGCTACATCGGCGGCGGTGAGCACCTCCGCCAGCGTGCCGGTATCGGGACCGAGGGCAACCACACCGATGCTGACACCCACCTGAAAGGTGTAGCCGTCGCTGCGGAAGCGGTAATCGCGAATGGCATCCCGCAGAAGGCCGGCCAGCGCCTGGGCCTGTTCCAGGTCCACATCGTGCAGCAGCAGGCCGAATTCATCGCCACCGAGGCGGCCCAGCAGATCCTTCTCCCGGATTTTGCTGCCGAGCAGATGGGTGAGCTCGATGAGCAGCCGGTCGCCGGCGGCATGGCCGCAGGTGTCGTTGACCACCTTGAACTGGTCCAGGTCCATGTAGCAGAAGGCATGGCTGCGACCTTCCTGTTGCGCTTCCGCCAGGGCCCGTTCCAGGGCCTGCTCGAAGGCGCGGCGGTTGATTAGCCCGGTGAGCAGGTCATGGGTGGCCTGATATTCCAACTGCCGGGTCGCCTCCCGCGCCGCGGTCACGTCGCGCACGGCCAGCAGCGCGCCGATCAGCCTGCCGCCTTCGTCGTAGAGGGGCGAGACGGTCTCCTCCACGGAATGCCGGGTTCCGTCGCTGCGCCGCAATTGGGCGCGCGGTGTGCCCGGGATCACCGTGTCCTGGGCGAGGCACTGACGCACCGGGTTGGAAAGGCGCACGCCGGTTTCCTCGTCCACCACCTCGTAGATTGCCTCCACGGGCTTGTTCCGGGCTTCGGCCAGGGTGTGACCGGTGAGGGATTCGGCGACCGGGTTCATGTAGGTGACGCGGCCTTCGGCGTCGGTGATGATCACGCCATCGGCAATGGCGTGCAGGGTGACCTCCGCCCGCTGTTTTTCCAGGAACAGGGCCTGCTCCGACCGGCGCAGGGCTTCGATGCGGTCGCGCACGGCCGCCGACATGCGGTTGAAGTTTTCGGCCAGTTCCCGGATTTCGTCCCGGCCCCGCGCCGGGATGTGGATTGCGTAATCGCCGGCGGCCACCCGGCGGGTGGCGTTGAGCAGGGAGCGGATGTGACGGGTCAGCAGGAAACCTGCGGCGCCCAGGAGGAGAAAGGAAAGGAACACCTCGGTGCCGGCGATCCAGGCACTCTGGCGCAGGAGCTTGTCCCGGGAACGGGCCAGGGAGGCGAGGGACAGACCGAAGCGCACACTGCCCACCTGCACACTGCCCACGGTGAGGGGCGAATAGGCATCATAGGTGAGATCGAGGAGGCTGCCGGCGACATCGCGGTCCAGCGGCGGCATGGCTGCAGGATCCACTGCGCCTTCCAGCGCATAGACCTGCCCCCGGTTGTCGTAGACCACGATGTAGGCGAGATCGGCGCGGGGGCTGTTCACCAGTTGCTGCAGGATTTCCCGGATGGACGCATGGTCCCGTTCGAAGAGGCGGGCGGAAAGGGCCGCGTTGAGGAGTGGGGTCAAGGATTCCAGCCGGGCCTGGGTCTGTTCCTGCAGCGTCTCATTCAACAGACGGAAACTGTTGGCCAAAAGCAGCCCCAGCATGAGCACCTCCACGACCAGACTGACCAGAACCAGCTTGGTGCGCAGGGAGCGCCAGAAGGGAACAGGGGGAAGGTCCGGCATCGTCTCGTTTACGGTTTGTTTGCCAACGCCGCTTCCACGACCGGGACGAAGGGGTCGATGGCTTTCATGCTTTGATCGTCAATGGGCCGGAAGCCCTTGAGTCCCGTCTGCTCGAAATAAGCCCGGCCTTCCGGTGTCTGGGGGAAGCGCAACAGTGCGGCGCGGATTTTCTCCCGCAAGGCCGGCTCAAGGTGCGGATGGGCATGGAGTGTGAAGCCGGGGGTGCCCGGCGTGCGGTCCAGCTCCCGCAGTTGCGCTTTCAGCGCCGGCTCGGCGTTGATCCAGAGCAGGATGCCGGTGGCCGAGGCATCCGCTTCCCCGCGCGCGGGGGCGTAAAGGGCGTTATTGTGGGTGCCGGTCTCCACGATGGTGACGTCGCGGCCCGGGACGAGCCCGTGCTGGCGCAGGTGTTCGACGGCCATCTGATAGATGAGGGAAACGGGCTGGGCGATCATCACCGTGCGGCCCTTGAGGTCGGCAAGCTCACGGATGGGCGACTCCCGCTGCACCAGGAAGACCGCCTGCACTTCGTGTCCCGTCATCACGAGCCGCTGAAAGCCGGCGCGCTTTTCCGCCAACCGCCCAATGTGGGGCGCGCTCAAGATGAGGTCGTATTCCCCCGCCAGGGTGCGTCTGGCATAGGTGAGGAAATCCGGCGCGGTGACAAGCTCGACGGGACGCTTGAGCTCGGCTTCGAGATAACGCTTGAGGGGGGTGTGGAATTCCACCAGCTGGACGCGGGAGACGTAGGGAAAAAGGGCCAGGGTGAGCGAGTTGGCGGCAGGGGCCGCGGGGCTTGCCAGCAGCAGAACGATGCCGAATGCGCGCAAAAGGAAACGCACCATGATTCCCTCCCCGGTTGGTCCGACAATCCCAACCTAGGAAGCCCGAGCCGGCGAGTCAAGAATTCCCCTTAAGCGCGGGAGGGGCAAGGAGGGCGGCGAGGGTGTTGCGCACGGCTTCCGGGGTGAGTTTTTCCAGGCAGTCGAGGTGGCCCAGGGGGCAGACCCGCTTGAAACAGGGGCTGCAGGGCAGGGCAAGGCTCAGGATGCGCGCTTGGTCCGAGAGGGGGGGTGTGAAAGCGGGACTCGAGGAGCCATAGAGGGCAACCAGCGGGGTTTGCACGGCGGCGGCCACATGCATGAGGCCGGAATCGTTGGTGACGACGGCACGGGCGCTCGCCAGAAGATCGATGGCCTCCTCAAGGCCCGTCCTTCCGCACAGATTGCGGGCCGGGCTTTCCGCGGCGATGGCTTCCCCCAGGGGGCGATCCCGCTGCGAGCCCAAAAGCCACACGGTGTGGCCCGCTTCGGCCAGCAGGCGGGCGAGATGGGCGAAATGGTGCGCCGGCCAGCGCTTCGCCGGCCCGTATTCCGCCCCGGGGCAGAAGGCGATGGGGGCGGGGTCGCCGGCAAGGCCCAGGCGGGCCAGGGTGGCGGTGCGCTGGGATTCTTCCACCCGCAGCCGGGGGGGCGGCAGGGGCCGGGAAAGGGGAGCGTCCTTTTCCTCCGCAAGCCAGGCGAAACGCTCCACCATGAGGGGCAGCGCCGCCTCGTCGAGGTGCCGCACATCGTTGAGGAGCCCATAGCGGAACTCGCCCACATAGCCCGTGCGGCGCCGGATGCCGGCAAAGAAGGGCAGCAGCGCCGATTTCAGGGAGTTGGGCAGCACGATCGCCCAGTCGAAGCGGCCCGCCAGCGCCCGGGCAAGCCGCCAGCGGCGGCCGAGCGCCAGTTCCCCATGGGCAAAGGGGTTATGGATGACTTCGTCCACCTCCGGCATGCGTGTCGCCAGCGGCGCCACCCAGGCGGCGGCGAAGACGGCGAGCTGCGCGCTGGGGAAGCGCGCCTTGAGCCGGGCGAAGAGGGGTTGCGCCATCACGGTGTCTCCCACCCAGGAGGGGGCGATGACCAGGATGCGCACCATGTTTAGGCCGCCCTCCCGCCCGAAATGCGGCCTCTCCCCAAAGGCACGGGGCCATGGCCGGCTGGGCTTGAGGCAGGGGACCTCACTCGTGGGGGCAGGCGCGGCCGCGCAGCCGATACTGGGTGCCGCAGTAGGGACAGAGGGCTTCCCCCGTTTCCTCGATGGGCAGGAAGACCCGCGGGTGGGCGCTCCACAGGGGCATGTCGGGGGTGGGGCAATAGAGGGGCAGATCGTCTTCCGTGATTTCGCGGAAGCGCGTAGGCTGGGTGTCGGCCATGGTTTGCGCCTCAGACGTAGGTGAGCCAATCCTGGTGCTGGGGATGGCGGCCGGTGACGCACTCGAAGAACAGCGTCTGCAGGCGGGTGGTGACGGGGCCGCGGCGTCCCTCGCCGATGACGCGGCCATCCAGCTCGCGGATGGGGGTCACTTCCGCCGCCGTGCCGGTGAAGAAGGCTTCATCGGCGCTATAGACCTCGTCGCGGGTGATGCGCTTTTCGATCACCGGCACGCCGATTTCCTGCGCCAGGGTGATGATGGTGTCGCGGGTGATGCCCTCCAGGGCGGAGGTGAGATCGGGGGTGTAGAGTTTGCCGTTACGCACGATGAAGATGTTCTCCCCCGAGCCTTCGGCGACGAAGCCGTCCACGTCGAGGAGCAGGGCCTCGTCATAGCCATCCTGTTCCGCCTCCTTGTGCGCCAGGATGGAGTTCATGTAATTGCCGTTGGCCTTCGCCTTGCACATGGTCACGTTGACGTGATGCCGGGAAAAGGACGAGGTCTTCACCCGGATGCCCTTCTCCAGGGCTTCCTGGCCCAGGTAGGCCCCCCATTTCCAGGCGGCGACGATGACGTGGACGGAAAGGTTCTTCGCCGAAATGCCCATGGCTTCCGAACCGTAGAAGGCCATGGGGCGGATGTAGGCGGAATCGAGGCCGTTTTCCCGCACCGCAGCAAGCTGGGCCTGGGAGAGGGTTTCCTTGTCGAAGGGCAGTTTCATGCCCAGGATGTGGGCGGAGCGGAACAGGCGGTCGGTATGTTCCCTGAGACGGAAGATGGCCGTGCCTTTTTCGGTCTTGTAGGCGCGCACGCCTTCGAACACCCCCATGCCGTAGTGCAGGGTGTGGGTGAGGACGTGGGTGGTGGCCTGCCGCCACGGCACCATCCTGCCGTCGTACCAGATGAGTCCGTCCCGGTCCGCCATGGACATGTCGCTTTGCTCCCCGATTCGTTGCAAAAGTGCTCATTTTAGCGTGAAACGAGGCGACGCGTTTCGCCCGCCCGCCTGAATCATGGGGGGCGGCAGGCTGCGACTGGCGGGCTGGTGTCCCTCAGCCCAAAAGCTGCCGCCAGAGGTGCAGGACCGCCTCCACGTGGGCGGCCACCTCGCCCGCTTCGACGCGGGCGTAGGTTTCGCCCGCCATGCGCAGGTTGTGCTGCAGGCGACGAAAGGTGCGGTAGGCCTCCTGCACCCGCGCCGCTTCACCGGCATCGATGAGACCGGCAGCGGCGGCGCGCCCCAAAAGGGCGAGGTTGCCCACGTTCTCGGCGAGTTCCGGATGCTGGTGGGCATGGGCCAGCACAAGAAACTGCACCATGAACTCCACATCGATGAGGCCACCGCGATCGTGTTTGAGGTCGAAGAGATTGGAGCGGTTGGGATGCGCATCGAGCATCTTTTGCCGCATGGCCACCACGTCGGCACGCAGGGCCTCGATGTTCCGCGGCCGGCAGAGGATGTCGTGACGGATGGTGGCAAAGGCCTCGCCCACCTGCGGGTCGCCTGCCACCCAGCGGGCACGGGTGAGGGCCTGGTGTTCCCAGGTCCAGGCGCTTTCCTCCTGGTATTGGCGGAAGGCGGGAATGGAGCTCACCAGAAGCCCCGAGGCCCCCTCCGGCCGCAGTCTGAGGTCGGTCTCGTAGAGCACCCCGGCGGCGGTGTAGGTGGTGAGCCACGTGTTGATGCGGGCCGCCAGCCGGCTGTAGACCTCCTGGGCTTCCTCGGCCGAATCGTCGTAGAGGAAGATGATGTCCAGGTCCGAGGCATAGCCCATTTCCCGCCCGCCCAGCTTGCCGTAGCCGATGATGGCGAAACAGGGCTCGGGCCGGTGCCGGCGGGGCAGGGCAAGCCAGGCAAGACGCAGCACTTCGCCAAGCAGCAGATCGGCGAGTGCAGTGAGCTCGTCGGCGAGTGCCTCGATGGAGAGCATGCCTTCCAGGTCGCGGGCGAGGATCCGGAAGGTGCAGGTGTGCTTGAAATGGCGCAGCACGTCCATCTGCCGCTCCGGGTCCACGCCCTCGCCCAGCTGCGCGCGCAGCTCCTTCGCCAGCGCTTGCCAGTCCGGCGGGGCAAGCAAGGTTTGCACATCCAGCAGCTCATCGAGCAACAGCGGATGGCGGGTGAGGTATTCCGCCGCCCAGGGGCTGCGGCTCAACAGTCGCGCCACATGGTTGAGGCTTTGCGGATATTCCGTGAGCAGGGCGAGGTAGCTGGAGCGCCGGGCGATGGTTTCCAGCAGGTTGATGAGGCGGGTGAGGGTGACGTCGCGATTGGGGAAGGCCGCGGCGGCACGCACCAGGAGCGGCAGCAGGCGGTCGAAGCGTTCCCGGCTTCTTTCCGGCAGACTCTGGTAACGGCTGCCCGCTTTCAGCCGGACAAGCCTCTCCCAGGTCTCCTCCGGGTTGGGAAAGCCCAGGCGCGCAAGCTCCGCGATGGCCTCCTCCTTGCCCCCGGCCAGGCCGCCGGCGGCTTCCCCTTCCCTTTCCGGTGCCCCGGCGAAGACGTCCTGAAAGGCGGCCTGCACCCGCGCCCGGTGGCCGTCGAGCTCCTGTCGCAAGGCGGCCCAGTCGGCCACCCCCATGGCGGCGGCGATACGCACTCGATCCTCGTCATTCTCGGGCAGCCGCTGGGTCTGGGCATCGTCCAGGTATTGCAGCCGGTGCTCCAGTCGGCGCAGATAGGCATAGGCGGCTTCAAGCGCCGTCACGGTTTCCTCTGGCAGCAGCCGCCGGCTGCGCAAAAGGGCGAGGGCGGCGCGGGTGGGCCTCACCTGGAGCAGGGGATCCTGGCCGCCGCGGATGAGCTGGAAGACCTGGGCGATGAATTCGATTTCCCGGATGCCGCCGGGCCCCAGCTTGATGTCGTCCGAAAGCTCCCGTCGGGCCACTTCGCGGCGGATCTGTGCGTGCAGCTTTCGCATGGCGGCGATGGCATCGTAGTCGAGGTACTTGCGATAGACGAAGGGACGGGCAAGCGCCATCAGGCCCTCGCCGTCGCCGCTCAACGGCTGCGCCTTGATCCAGGCGTAGCGTTCCCACTCCCGGCCGTGGGCGAGGAAGTACTCCTCCAGGGCGGCGAAACTGGTCACCAGGGGTCCCGACTCGCCCCACGGGCGCAACCGCGTGTCCACCCGGAAAACGAAGCCGTCCGCCGTCAGTTCCGAGAGGGTCTGGCTCAGTTTCTGCCCCAGCCGGGTGAAATATTCGTGGTTGGAGACCACCCGCGGCCCCCGGGTCTGCCCGTCCTCCGGATAGACGTAGATCAGATCCACGTCGGAGGAGACATTGAGCTCGCTGCCTCCCAGCTTGCCCATGGCCACCACCACCAGTTCCTGGCGGGCGCCGGATTCCTCTCCCACCGGCTCGCCGTAAACGGTGGCAAGCCAGCCGTCGAGCCGGCGCAGGGCCTCAAGGATGGCGATTTCCGCCAGGGCGGTCACGGTCTCCATGACTTCCTCGAGGCTTGCCAGTCCCAGGGAATCGCGGGCAATGAGCCGCGCATACACCCGCTTGCGCAGGCGACGCAGGTTGCGTTTGAGTGCTTCCTCGTCGGCGGCTTCTCCGAGGTTTGCCTCCATTTCCGCCCGCGTCCAGGGGCGGCCAAGGGCCTGTGCGGTGTCGGCGGCGAGGGCGGGCTCGGCGGCAAACAGTCGCGCAAGATAGCGGGAGAGCCGCAGGGCGGGTTCGAGGGCGGGGTCCACGGCAGTGTTCCGGTCGAGGGTTTGGTAAGATAGGCCCCCAATCGTACCGCATCATCAACCAACAAGACCCGGAGGAGGCCATGGCCACCATCGAATCCGTTCTCAACGAAACCCGTGTCTTTCCCCCCAGCGAGGCTTTCGCCAGACAGGCCAACGTGTCGGGCATGGAGGCCTACCGGGCGCTCTGTCGGGAGGCGGAAGAGGATTACCAAGGCTTCTGGGCGAAGCGGGCGCGGCAGCTCATCGATTGGCACAAGCCCTTCACCCAGGTGCTCGACGAAAGCAACGCCCCCTTCTACCGGTGGTTTTACGATGGCGAGCTCAATGTCTCCTACAACTGCCTGGACCGGCATCTCGCCAGCAAGGGCGACAAGACCGCCATCATTTTCGAATCCGATGACGGTCAGGTGCGCCGCCTGACCTACCGGGAGCTCCACGCCCAGGTGTGCCGCTTCGCCAATGGGCTCAAGTCTCTGGGCGTGCGCCAGGGTGACCGGGTGGTGATCTACATGCCCATGGGGCCGGAGGCGGTGATCGCCATGCAGGCCTGTGCCCGCATCGGCGCCATCCATTCCGTGGTCTTCGGCGGCTTCTCCGCCAAAAGCCTGCACGAGCGGGTGATCGACGCCGGGGCCAAGGTGATCGTCACCGCCGATGAGGGCCTGCGCGGCGGCAAGGCGGTGCGGCTCAAGGATGCGGTGGACGAGGCTCTCGCCCTGGGCGGTTGCGATACGGTGGAAAAGGTCGTCGTCTTCCGCCGCACCGGCAATGCCATTGCCTGGACCGCAGGCCGCGATTTATGGTGGCATGAGCTCGCCGACGGGCAGGCTTCAAGCTGCGATCCGGTGTGGGTGAATGCGGAACATCCCCTCTTCATCCTCTACACCTCCGGCTCCACCGGCAAACCCAAGGGGGTGCAGCATTCCACCGGCGGCTATCTTTTGGGGGCGATCCTGTCCATGCTCTGGGTGTTCGACTACAAGGACAGCGACCTCTACTGGTGCACCGCCGACGTGGGCTGGATCACCGGTCACACCTACGTGGCCTATGGCCCGCTGGCGCTGGGGGCCACCATCCTCGTCTTCGAGGGCGTGCCCACCTATCCCCATCCCGGCCGCTTCTGGGAGCTCATCCAGAAGCACAAAGTGACTACCTTCTACACGGCGCCGACGGCGATCCGTTCCCTCATCAAGCTGGGGGCCGAACTGCCCCGCCAATACGATCTTTCCAGCCTGCGCCTTTTGGGCACGGTGGGCGAGCCCATCAATCCGGAAGCCTGGATGTGGTACTACGAAGTGGTGGGGGCATCCCGCTGTCCCATCGTGGATACCTGGTGGCAGACGGAGACGGGTTCCCACATGATCGCGCCCCTGCCGGGGGCGATTCCCACCAAGCCGGGCTCCTGCACCCTGCCACTACCCGGCATTGCCGCCGACGTGGTGGACGAGCACGGCCAGCCGGTGCCCCAGGGGCAGGGAGGCTTCCTCGTCATCAAGCGGCCCTTCCCTTCCCAACTGCGGACGCTGTGGAACGATCCCGCCCGCTTCAAGACCGCCTATTTCCCCGAGGACATCGCCGGTGGCCGCTATTACCTCGCCGGGGATTCCGCCCACCGGGACCAGGACGGCTATTTCTGGATCATGGGCCGCATCGACGACGTGCTCAACGTTTCCGGCCATCGTCTGGGGACCATGGAGGTCGAATCGGCGCTGGTGGCCAATCCCCTGGTGGCGGAGGCTGCCGTGGTGGGCAAACCCCACGAGATCAAGGGCGAGGCCATCGTCGCCTTCGTCGTCCTGAAAGGGCCGCGCCCGGAGGGCGAGGCGGCGAAGAAAATCGTCGCCGAACTCAAGGAATGGGTGGCGAAGGAAATCGGTCCCATCGCCAGACCGGACGAAATCCGCTTTGGTGACAACCTGCCCAAGACCCGTTCCGGCAAGATCATGCGGCGGCTGTTGCGGGCCATCGCCAAGGGCGAGGAGATCACCCAGGACACCTCCACCCTGGAAAACCCGGCCATCCTGGATCAATTGCGGCAGGTGGTGTCCTGATCGCCATCGTGGGGCGTGAGCGGGGGCGAGGCCGCGCGCCCCGTGCTCCGTGGCGGACCGCCCCCGCGGCTGGACGTTTGTTCCCATGAAGACCCTGTCCCTCAGGGTCGCCGGCTGGGTCTGGCAGACCCTGGCGGCGACGGTCCTGCTCGTGCTCATTCTGGGCGCGGCGGCGGTGCTCACCCTGCGCCACGTGGTGCTGCCGGACATCCAGCGCTATCGCGGGGAAATCGCCACCGCCCTTTCCCGCGCCGTGGGCCAGCCCCTGACCCTCGCCGCGGTGCAGGCCGACTGGAAGGGCCTCTGGCCCCGGCTCACCCTGCAGGGCATCGTTCTCTTCGATGCCCAGGGGCAGCCGGCGCTGACCCTGGAAGAGGTGGATACCCTGCTTTCCTGGCAGTCGGTGCTGGTGGGGGAGCTGCGCCTCAAGCGCCTCATCATCGACCGCCCGCGGCTTGCCATCCGTCGTGAGGCGGATGGCCTCATCTACATCTCGGGCATTCCCGTCAACCGCCCCGGCGCCCGGGCGGGGCTTGCCGACTGGATACTGAGACAGGGGGAAATCCGCATCCAGCATGCCCGCCTCGAGTGGGAGGATCGGCTGCGCGGCGCGCCGCCCTTGGTCCTGGAAAACGTCGGCCTGCGCCTTGACAACGATCCGCTGCTGCGTCGCCATCGCTTCGGCATCGTCGCCGAGGCGCCCCGCGATCTTGCCGGCCCCATCGACCTGCGGGGCGATCTGCGGGGGCGCACCTTCGACGATCCTGCCGGCTGGCGCGGCACCCTCTATGCCCGTCTGCCGGCGACGGATTTGTCCGCTTGGGCGGCGTGGGTGGATTTCCCCTACGCCGTGCGGCGTGGCGTGGGCGATGTGCAGGTCTGGCTCGACATCGGCCAGGGGCGGGTGAAAGGTATCACCGCCGATGTGGCCCTCAAGGGTGTGGCGGCGCGCCTCAAGCGGGACCTGCCGGAGTTGGATCTCGACCTCCTCCAGGGGCGGGTGGCCTGGCAGGCGCTCCCCCGGGGCTATCAGGTGGAATTGCGCCGCATCACCGCCGTGGGGCCCGATCTCAATCTGCCGGCGGGCAATCTGCTTTTCCGCTATGAGGAGGCGGGAGGCGGCGCGCCGGAAAAAGGCCGCCTCAAGGCCGAGGAAATCGCCCTGGCGCCCCTCGTGGAGCTGGCGCTGCGGCTCCCCCTCACCGCCTCCCAGCGCTCGGCCCTGGCGGAGACTTCGCCGCGAGGGGTGATTCGCCAGCTCAGCCTGGAATGGGAGGGGCCCATTGCCTCGCCCCGCCGTTATGCCGCCCAGGCCCGCTTCGCCGACCTGGGCGTCAACGCCTGGCGGAAGTTGCCGGGTTTCACCCGCTTGACGGGCAGCGTGGACCTCGACGAGAAGGGCGGCAACCTCCTCATCAGCGGCCAACACAGCGCCTTCGACCTGCCGCAGGTGATGCGCAATCCCGTGGGCTTCGACACCCTGGAGGTGGCGGCGAGCTGGCGGGTGCGGGAGGGCCGCGTGGATCTCACCCTCTCCCGGGCGGTCTTCGCCAACAGCGATGCCGCGGGAAGCCTCAGTGGCCGTTACGAATCGGTGCCCGGCGGCCCTGGCTGGGTGGACCTCACCGGAGGCCTCACCCGGGCCAATGCCCGCGCCGTGCATCTCTATCTGCCGCGGGTGGTGGGGGAGGCCACTCATGACTGGCTGCGGGATGCGCTCCTGGCCGGGCGGCTGACGGATGTCCGGCTGCGCCTCAAGGGGGACCTCGCCCATTTCCCCTTCCCCGACGACCGCGAGGGTCTCTTTCAGGTCACCGGCCGGGCGGAGGACGTGCGCCTCGCCTATGCCGAGGGGTGGCCGGTAGGGGAGAACCTCCGTGGCAACGTGCAGTTCCGCGGCGCCCGCTTCATGGCAGGGATCCAGGGGGTGCTCGCCCAGGTGCGTATCCCCCGTCTTGAGGTCACCATCGACGACCTCACCGCGCCGGAGGAAATCCTGCGGCTTGCGGGCGAGGCCCAGGGCAACGCGGCGGATGTGCTGCGTTTCATCAATGGGAGTCCCGTTTCCGTGTGGATGGATCACACCCTTGACGCGGCCGTGGCGGAAGGGCCGGTGCGCCTGGCCTTGCGTCTCAACCTGCCTTTGCGGGGCGGTGGCCCGGCCAAGCTTTCCGGCAACCTGCAATTTGCCAACAACACCCTGCGGCTTTCCCCCCATCTGCCCGTCTTCCGTCAAGTCAATGGCCGCCTGGATTTCACGGAAAAGAGTGTTACGAGCCCCCGTATCCAACTGGAAACCCTGGGGGGACCCGCCACCCTCGCCTTCAATACGGGGCCAGAGGGCACCCTGCGGGTCACCGCCAGCGGACGGGCGACGGTGGAAGGGGCGCGCGACTGGCTGCCCCCGCCGTTGCGGGACAGGCTCAAGGGGGGGACGGGTTGGAGTCTGAATCTGGCCCTTGCCAAGGGGCTTGCCAATTTCAACGTGGCCTCCGATCTGGTGGGGCTGGAATCCACGCTGCCCGCGCCCCTCAACAAGGCGCCGGGCGAGGCACGGCCTTTGCGCCTGGAACGGCGGGCGCTTGATGCGCGGGAGGATTTGCTGCGCATTGACCTCGGCCAGGTCCTATCCGCGCAGCTGGCGCGGCGCCTGGAGGAAGAGGGGATGACGATCCGCAAAGGGCGGGTGCGTCTGGGGGGCGGGGCGGCGGCCACACCGGTGCACGACGGCGTGTGGGTGGAGGGCGAGCTGCCGGCACTGGACGTGGACCTCTGGCGGGCCGTCCTCGACGGGGGTGGCGGGATTGCCCTGCCCCTTGCCGGGGTGAACCTGCGGGTGGCGGCGCTCGACGTGCTGAGTCGCCGTTTCCACCGGGTGCACCTCAACGCGTGGAGTCAGGGTGTGCAATGGCAGGCGACGGTGACGGCCGATGAGCTGGAGGGGGAGGGCGCCTGGCGTAGCCACGACGGTGGCCGCTTGACCGCCCGCCTGAAGCGCCTGGTGGTGCCCGACCCCCTGCCGCAACCGGCGGTCCCGCCGGCGGGGGGACGGGATGTGGAGCTGCCCGGCCTGGACGTTATCGCCGATGAACTCACGATCGCCCAGCTCAAGCTGGGGCGGCTGGAACTTCTGGCAGCCAAGAAGGACCAGGACTGGCGCATCGAAAAGCTGCGGCTTGCCAACCCCGAAGCGCAGCTTTCCGCGACCGGCCTGTGGCAGAGCTGGCTCAAGGAGCCCGCCACCCGGCTGCGCATGGAGCTCGACGTCAGCGACGTGGGGCGTTTCCTCGCCCGCCTGGGGCATCCGGACCGCATACGGCGGGGCAATGCCCGGCTCAAGGGGGAAATCGCCTGGCGGGGTGGGCCCGCCGCCTTCAACCTGGGCACCCTCTCCGGCAACCTGGCGCTGGAAGCCCACAGCGGCCAGTTTTTGCGAATCGATCCCGGCCTGGGCAAGCTGTTGGGGCTTTTGAGCCTGCAATCCCTGCCGCGGCGCCTCACCCTGGATTTTCGCGATGTGTTCAGCGAAGGGTTCGCCTTTGATAACATTGCGGCCACCACCACCATCGCCAACGGCGTGCTGAGCACCACCGATTTCATCATGCAGGGGCCCGCCGCCGTGGTCACCATCAGTGGCACCACGGATCTCGTCCGGGAGACGCAGAACCTGCGCATCCGCGTGGTCCCCGCCCTAGGCGAAGGCGTGGCGGTGGCGGGTGCATTCCTGGGCGGCCCCGTGGTGGGGGTCACCGCCTTCCTGCTGCAGAAGCTTCTCAAAGACCCCGTCGGCCAGATGATCGCTTATGAATACCAGGTCACCGGCACCTGGGCGGATCCCCAGGTCACCAAGGTGGGCCAAGGTCCGGCCGGCGCCCCCACCCGGGAAGGCGCCGAGGGGACGCGTCCATGAAGGCTTGGGGTGCCCTCGCCCGTAGAGGCGGGTGGCCTTCCCCTGCGTGGCTTCGGGGGGAGGCCAGGACGGGGTGGGGCCGGTGGCCGGCTTTTTTTCTGCCACGGCGGGGTGCGGCTTTTTTCCTGGCCGTTTTTTTGCCGGGGATTTTCCTTCCTGCCTTTGCCGAGAGCTTCACCCTGCCTGCGGCCTTCTGGCTCAGCCCGCGCAGCGGCGCGGCGGTGCTGGCGGAGCCTGCCATTGCCGAGCCGGTGCGCCTGTGGCTCAATCGTCCCGGCGCCCGCCTCATCCTGCACCATGCGGCGGAGGACGAGGCCCAAGCGCAGGCCGAAGAGCTGCGCGGCTGGCTGATTGCCCTGGGGATTGACGCCTCCCGTCTGGAACTTGCCCCCGACGGCCCCACCGGCCGGCTGCTGCGCATCGAAGTCACCCCTGCCGCCCCCGTGAAAGCCAAACCATGACAGCCACCAGAACCACGAGCTCCGGTTTCGCCAAGCGCAAGACCCGCACCACCTTTGCCAAGAGCAAGCCTCAGCCGGGCATTTTCAAGATTGCCGCCATCCAGATGGCTTCCGGCCCCAGTGTCACCGCCAACCTGGCGGAGGCGGAGCGGCTCATCGAGATGGCGGTGGAACAGGGCGCGCGGCTGGTGGCACTGCCGGAATACTTCGCCATCATGGGCCTCAAGGACACGGACAAGGTGGAGGTGCGGGAGACCCCCGGCAAGGGGCCGATCCAGAAATTCCTCTCCAGCCAGGCGAAGAAGCACAGGATCTGGCTCATCGGTGGTTCGGTGCCCCTGGAGGCGCGGGCGAAAACCAAGGTGCGCAACAGTTGTCTCGTCTATGACGACAAGGGGCGGCTCGCGGCCCGCTACGACAAAATCCACCTTTTCAATCTGGACCTCGGCAACGAACACTACCACGAGGAGCAGACCATCGAGCCGGGCCGGGAAGTGGTGACGGTGGACACCCCCTTTGGCCGGCTGGGGCTGTCCATCTGCTACGACCTGCGTTTTCCCGAGCTCTACCGGGCGATGGGGGAGGTGGATATCATCGTCGTGCCCTCCGCTTTCACCGAAACCACGGGCAAGGCCCACTGGGAGACATTGATCCGCGCCCGGGCCATCGAAAATCTCGCCTACGTGCTGGCGCCGGCCCAGGGCGGCTATCATCTTTCCGGGCGCGAAACCCATGGCCACAGCATGATCGTCGATCCCTGGGGCGTGATCCTCGACCGGCTGCCCCGGGGTTCGGGGGTTGTGATCGCCGGCGTCAACCCCAGTTACCAGAAAAGCCTGCGCAATAGCTTGCCGGCGCTCAAACACCGCACCCTGCACAAATGTTGAGGAAGCCATGACCTTGGCCCAGGAAGTGATCCCCCATGAAACCCTCCTTCGCACCGCCGAGGCGAGCCTGCTTGCCCCCTATGGCATCGAACGGGGACAGCTTGCCGCGGTGCTGGACCAAATCCTTCTGCGCGGCGTCGACTTTGCCGATCTCTATTTCCAGTACAGTCGCAGCGAGGGCTGGCAGCTCGAGGAAGGCAAGGTCAAGACCGGCAGCTTCAGCATCGACCAGGGCGTGGGCGTGCGCGCCGTGCATGGGGAAAAGACGGCTTTCGCCTACAGCGACGACATCAGCCTGACCGCCCTTAAGTCGGCGGCGGCCGCCACTCGTGCCCTGGCCCGGGCCGGGGCCGCGGCGCGCGTGGAGGCGCTCGTACCCGGTGCCCCATCGCCGCGACCCACCCTCTATGCCCCCCACGATCCCCTGTTGAGCCTTGCCGATGCCGACAAGGTGGCCCTGCTGGAGAAGGCCGAGCGGATGGCGAAAGCGGCGGATCCCCGCATCACCCAGGTGATCGCCACCCTGGCCGGTGAATACGAGGTGGTACTCATCGCCCGTTCCGACGGCCAGCTTGCCGCCGACGTGCGGCCGTTGGTGAGGTTTTCGCTGCAGGTCATCGCCGAGGCCCACGGTCGCCGGGAGCAGGGCAGCGCGGGTGGCGGCGGGCGTTTCGACTACGGCTATTTCACCGACGAAGTGCTAGCGGGCTATGTGCGGGAGGCGGTGCACCAGGCCCTCACGAATTTGGAGGCGCGACCGGCGCCCGCCGGCACCATGACGGTGGTGCTGGGTCCGGGGTGGCCCGGCATCCTGCTGCATGAAGCCATTGGTCATGGCCTGGAGGGGGATTTCAACCGCAAGGGCAGCTCCGCCTTCGCCGGCCGCATCGGCACCCGGGTGGCGGCACCGGGGGTCACCGTCGTGGACGATGGCACGCTAGCCCGGCGGCGCGGCTCCCTCAACGTGGACGACGAGGGCAACCCCACCCAATGCACCGTGCTCATCGAAGACGGCATCCTCCGGGGCTACATGCAGGACACCCTGAATGCCCGCCTGATGGGCATGCCGGTCACCGGCAACGGCCGGCGGGAATCCTTCGCCCACATTCCCATGCCCCGCATGACTAATACCTACATGCTGGCCGGTGACAAGGACCCGGAGGAAATCATCCGCTCCGTCAAGCGGGGCCTCTATGCGGTGAATTTCGGCGGTGGCCAAGTGGATATCACCAGCGGCAAATTCGTCTTCTCCGCGGCCGAAGCCTACATGATCGAGGACGGCCGCATCACCACGCCCGTCAAGGGCGCCACCCTCATCGGCAACGGGCCGGATGTGCTCACCCGCGTTTCCATGGTGGGCAACGACCTCAGGCTGGATCCCGGCGTGGGGACCTGCGGCAAGGAAGGCCAGAGCGTCCCGGTGGGGGTCGGCCAGCCCACCCTGCGCATCGATGGTCTCACCGTCGGCGGCACAGCAAGCTGACGCTCATGGCGCCGCGTCGCCCATAATGAGGGGACGGCGATCCGCCAGGAAGCCTGCCCTTGCCTCTTCCCCGGTCGAGAGAGGGGGCAGCGAACGCTTCGGGTTCTTCCGGTGAAAGGCGCCCTCCCTTGGTGCAGACCCGCCCCTTTTCCGGGCGAAAAGTGCCCTTGATGTGCCCTTGGCGGCGGGCAAAAAGGGGCGACTCACAGTGGCATGGCCCTTGCAAAACGGTTCCCCATGCGCGGTAATGTTGCCGTCATGAGGCCGTGCTATAGTCCGTACTTTGCTACGCAGTTGAATGGAGGTGTCCCCATGGCGCAATCCCCCGGCAAGGCCAAACTCACCGCGAAGCCCGCGGCTTCCCCAACCTCCCCCGCCTCCGGCAAGGCTTCCTCCACCCCCAAGACCCGCGCCAAGCCCAAGGCAGCCCAGGGGGCTGACAAACCCGCCGCCAAGCCGCAAGCCAAGGGCAAGGCGCCCGCCAGGAAGGCCGCCGCCCCGGAGGACAAACCCAAGGCCGTGCGCCGGCCCGCCAAGGCAAAAGAAGCAGCGGCCAGCCAAAAGCCTGCCGCCCCCGTGGTCACTCCCGAGCAGCGTTACCGCATGATCTGTGATGCCGCCTATTTCCGCGCCGAGCGGCGCGGTTTCGTCGGCGGCAGCGCCCTCGAGGACTGGCTGGCGGCGGAAGCGGAAATCGACGCCCTCCTGCGGGAGATGCAGGCACGCGAAGCGGGGCAATAAGGCCTTGATTCCCCTAGGGTGGGCAGCGGCGGGGGCCGTCCCCTGCCCGGCCGCGATGGCTTGGGCGATCAGCCGGGGGACGCCTTTCCTGCGGGGCAAAGTCCCCTTCGCGCGCAGGCCGCAATGCCGGCTCCCAGGGGCTGACGCAACCCTGTAGCCGAAGCGGCGGGCTTAAGCCGGCTTGGATTCAGAACTTGAATTCAGAAGCTTAAAGTCTGACCAGGGGTCATGACCGCGAGTCGCGCTTTGGCGCCCTGACGTTTGAGGGCCGCGGCGAACTGTTCGGGGCTGCCGGCGAGCACCGGGAAGGTGCCGAAGTGCATGGGGATCACCATCTTCGGCGCCACCAGGCGCACCGCATGGGCGGCGCGTTCCGGATCCATGGTGAAATGGCCGCCGATGCAGGCGAGCATGACATCCACCTTGCCGAAGCGGCTGATGAGGGCCATGTCGGAGAAGACGTCGGTGTCCCCCGTGTGATAGAAGCTCGGCCCGTTGCGCACGCTGATGAGGAAGCCGCCGGGATGCCCGCCGTCGTGGATGTCCTTGTCGGCACTGCCTTCCGGCGCCATCACCGTGGAACTGTGGACGGCGGGGATGAAGGTGATTTTCACCTCGCCATCCAGCAGGGTGAGGGTGCCGCCGAAATTGCCCTGGGTGTCGAAACCCATCTGATCCTTGGGAAAGCCGCCGTACTGCACCAGCGCCCGTCCCAGGTCGAAGGTGGAGACCAGGCGCGCGCCCGTCTTTTTGGCGATCTCCACGCTGTTACCCACATGGTCGAAGTGGCCGTGGGTGATGAGGATGAGATCGGCCTTTTCCATCCGGGCCAGGTCCTCCTTGCCGTTCTTGTTGGCCGGATTGGTGAGCCAGGGATCGATGAGGATCACCTTGCCGCCAGGTGTCTTCAGGCGGAAGGCGGCATGGCCGTACCAGGTGAGCTCCGTGGAACCGGCGGCAAGGCCCGCCTGGGCGAGGCAAAGCAGGGCCAAGGCAAGGGTGACACGCAACAGTCGGTGCATGATGCCTCCATTGGGTCAGTGATCGTGGGGTGAAGGGCGGTTTCGCTCGTAGATCACGAAATGATACTCGAAGTCCTCCCCGTTCTGTTTGTGGTGACGCTCGCGGGAAATCTCCCGCCACTCGCGGGGATCGAAAACGGGGAAGTAGGCATCGCCGGGAAAATCCCGCTTGATCTCGGTCAGATAGAGACGGTCGGCGATGGGCAGCACCTGGGCATAGACCTCCGCGCCACCGGCGAAAAAGATTTCGCTATCGCCATGACAGGCGGCCAGGGCGGCATCGATGGAATTGACGGCGATGCAGCCCGGCGCCGCATAGTCCACCTTGCGTGTGACAATGACAGTGGTGCGGCCGGGCAGCACCCTGCCGATGGAGGCAAAGGTCTTGCGCCCCATGACGATGTGATGGCCCATGGTGAGCGCCTTGAAATGCTGCAGATCCTCCGGCAGGTGCCAGGGCAGACGGTTGCCCTGACCGATCACCCGGTTGGCGGCCATGGCGGCGATGATGGAGATGCGCGGCTTCTGCGGGGTCATGGCTTTCCTCGTCAAACGGCCACCGGCGCTTTGATCGCCGGATGGGGGTCGTAGCCTTCCAGGGTGAAGTCTTCATAGCGGAAGGCGAAAATGTCCTTCACCGCCGGGTTGAGTCTCATGCGCGGGAGCGGCCGCGGCGTGCGCGACAACTGTTCCCGCGCCTGTTGTAGATGATTGAGGTAAAGATGGGCATCGCCCAGGGTGTGAATGAATTCGGCCGGCTCAAGGTCGCACACCTGGGCCACCATCATGGTGAGCAGGGCGTAGGAGGCGATGTTGAAAGGCACGCCGAGGAAAATGTCGGCACTGCGCTGGTAGAGCTGGCAGGACAAACTGCCCTCCGCCACGTAGAACTGGAACAGCACATGGCAGGGCGGCAGCTTCATTTTGGGCAGCTCGCCCACGTTCCAACTGGAGACGATGAGACGGCGCGAATCGGGATTGCTGCGAATTTCCCGGATCACCTCGCTGATCTGGTCGATGTGGCGGCCGTCTGCGGTGGGCCAGGAACGCCACTGATAGCCGTAGATGGGACCGAGGTCGCCGTTTTCGTCGGCCCATTCGTCCCAGATGGTGACGCCGTTGTCGTGCAGGTATTTGATGTTGGTGTCGCCACGCAGGAACCACAACAGCTCGTGGATGATGGAGCGCAGGTGGAGTTTCTTCGTCGTCAGGAGCGGAAAGCCCTGCCTCAGGTCGAAGCGCATCTGGTAGCCGAACACCGACAGCGTGCCCGTCCCGGTGCGGTCGCTTTTGCGATGGCCGTGTTCCAGGACATGACGCATGAGGTCGAGATACTGCTGCATGGCTGAAATTCCCTCGTTTCAGTCGCCGGGTGCGGCGGGGGCGGCCGCGACAGACAGCGATTCCAGGAAACGCTGCCCGGCCTCGGCCAGGGTGAAGCCAAAGGCGGCGGTGAAGGCGGCGGCGAAATCCTCCCGCGACTGCACCCGCAGCAGGAAATCGCGGAAGCCCGCCTCGCTGACGGATTTCAGGTACTCGAGAAACATCATCGCCTGCCGGTAGAAAAGATAGGGGGAAAGATTCCAGCTCTCGGCGCGGTGACGTTTCTCCGGGGTATCCAGCACCGCCGGGGAAAAGGCGCGGCCGGCAAGCCAGTTGGCACGGGCCTCCTCTTCGCTCGCATAATCGGCACCGCCCCCGCCGGAGGCATAGGCGGCCAGACCCTCGTGGAACCAGACGGGCACGGCCGGGCTGTAATGCCCCAGGCGCTGGCCCAGATGCAGGTGGGAAAGCTCATGGGCGAGGATCAGGGGCAGACGGTGTGCCTCCCGTCCAAAGAGACGCGGGGAGAGAAAGACCCGGTTGTCGGGGACGGTGGCACCACTCACGTTGGGAGTGCTCACCTGGCTGTCGAAGCAGGCGTCCGTCACGCAGACGTGCACGGTCACGGCTTCGGCGAAGGGGGAATAATGGGCCGCCTCCACCCGGCTCACCGCCTCCGGCAACAGCTCCGCCACGCGGCGGGCGTGGTGTTCCCCGCCCACCTCGAAGCGCACCCGCGGCTCCTCCGCCAGCATCTCGAAAGCGGGGGATGTGCGCACCGGCTGCAGGCTGCAGCCCACGTTCGCCACCGTGAGCAGAAGGAAAGCCGCAAGATGGCCGGGTCTCATCACGAGCCTGCCTCCAGCAGGCGCCACTTCCCCTCCACCAGTCCCTCGAGCGGCCGGAAGCGGATCTTGTAGGCCATTTTGTCACTCTCGGCGATCCAATAGCCGAGGTAGAGGTAGGGTAGCCCCCGCCGCCTGCATTCCGCGATCTGCCAGAGGATGTTGTAGGTGCCGAAGCTCGCGCGGGGTACGTCCGGGTCGAAGAAGGTATAGACGGCGGACAGGCCATCCTCCACTTCATCGATGATGCTCACCATGCGCAACAGGCCCGCTTCGCGGAACTCCACCAGCAGGGTGCTCACCCCGCTTTCCAGCAGAAACTGGTGGTATTGCTGGGCGTCGTCCTGGTCCATGCCACCGCCGGGATGGCGCCGGCTCTGATAGCGGCGGTAGAGGGCGAAATGTTCCTCCTCAAAGCGCAGCGGCCCGATGTGCACGGTGAGGCCACCATGGCGCGCCGCCGCCCGGCGCTGGGAGCGGTTGGGGGAAAAGGCCGCCGTCCGCACCCGCACCGGCACACAGGCCCGGCAACGGTCACAGAGGGGCCGATAGACATAAACCCCGCTGCGCCGGAAGCCGAGCTCAATCAGTCTGCTGTAGAGAGGCGTGGTGATGAGCTGGCTGGGGGTCGCCACCTGGGAGCGGGCCACGCGCCCGGGCAGATAGCTGCACGGGTAGGGCGAAGTGAGATAGAACTGCAGCCGGTGGGCGGGAAAGTCGTTCAGCATCGCATCATGCCGGGTGATCTTCGCATGTCCCCTGAAACCGCCAGGGGCCGGGGTGATGGGGCGATTCTATCAGCTTGCGCAAAAGCCGCACGAACTCCGCCCGCGGAATTTCCCGGGCGCCCAGGGAGGCGAGATGGGCGGTCTTCATCTGGCAGTCGATGAGGCCGAAGCCCAGACGCTTAAGCTGCTCCACCAGATGCACGAGGGCGATTTTGGAAGCATCGCGCACCCGATGGAACATGGATTCGCCGTAGAAGACGCCCCCCAGGGCCACGCCGTAGAGACCGCCGGCGAGTTCGCCCCCGATCCACGTTTCCACCGAATGGGCAAAGCCCAGCGCATGCAGGTGCGTGTAGGCTTCGATCATCTCCGCCGTGATCCACGTCCCCGACTGGCCGGGACGCGGCGCCGCACAGGCTTCCATGACGCGGCGAAAGGCGGTGTCGAAACGAATCTCGTAGGGCCGGTTGCGCAGCACCTTGCGCAGGGACCGCGTCACACGCAATTCATCCGGGAAGAGCACCATGCGCGGATCCGGACTCCACCAGAGGATGGGCTCGCCCTCGCTGTACCAGGGGAAGATCCCCTGCGCGTAGGCGGCCAGCAGCCGTTGCGGGCTGAGGTCGCCGCCTGCGGCAAGCAACCCGTTTGGGCGACGCAACGCCTGGGAGACCGGGGGGAAGGGCGTGTCGGAGTCGAGCCAGGGAATCACCCGCCCATTCTAGCCGCAGCCAAACCCGACTGCCTTACTCGGGCAAAATCGGTGCTATAGACAAAAAGGACTTGCGACCTTCCGCCGCATTTCCTAATATTACGAATAAAAGATGCGAATATCCCGTTAGTGGCGGTACGTGGAAATCCTCTATCTCCTCATTCCGCTCAGCCTGGTGCTGGTGTTGCTGGTGGGCCTCACCTTCGTCTGGGCGGTGCGCAGCGGCCAGTTCGACGACCTGGAAGGGCCGGCCTTTCGCGTGGTGATGGATGATGACACGCCCCCGGGGGCGGAGGCTGCCGAGCCAGGCGAGGTGACAGCCATCAGGCGGTAAGGGAGCCGCCTGATGGCTATGACCTTAACGAAAGGAGAGGTGCGCATGGAAACCACATACAACTACAAAGTGGTCCGGCAATTCGCCCTGATGACCGTGGTCTGGGGCATCGTCGGCATGCTGGTGGGCGTGTTCATCGCCGCCCAGCTGATCTGGCCGGACATGACCTACGGCATTCCCTGGCTCAGTTACGGCCGACTGCGACCGCTGCACACCAATGCGGTCATTTTCGCCTTCGGCGGCTCCGCCCTGTTCGCCACCTCCTATTACGTGGTGCAGCGCACCTGCCATGTCCGGCTGTTCTCGGACAAACTGGCGGCGTTCACCTTCTGGGGCTGGCAGCTCATCATCGTGCTCGCTGCCATCACCCTGCCCCTGGGTTACACGACGTCCAAGGAATACGCCGAGCTGGAGTGGCCGATCGACATTCTCATCGCCATCGTCTGGGTGGCCTACGCCATCGTCTTCTTCGGCACCATCGCCAAACGGCGCACTCCCCACATCTATGTGGCCAACTGGTTCTTCGGCGCCTTCATCATCACCATTGCCCTGCTGCACATCGTCAACAACATCGAGATTCCGGTGGGTCCGATGAAGTCCTACTCCGTCTATGCGGGGGTGCAAGACGCGATGATCCAGTGGTGGTATGGCCACAATGCGGTGGGCTTTTTCCTTACTGCCGGCTTCCTGGGCATGATGTATTACTTCGTGCCCAAGCAGGCGCAGCGGCCGGTGTACTCCTACCGCCTGTCGGTGGTGCACTTCTGGGCGCTCATCTTCACCTACATGTGGGCGGGTCCGCACCATCTGCATTACACCGCACTGCCGGACTGGGCGCAGTCGCTGGGGATGCTGTTCTCGCTCATCCTGCTGGCACCGTCTTGGGGTGGCATGATCAACGGCATCATGACCCTGTCCGGGGCCTGGCACAAGCTGCGCACGGACCCCATCCTCAAGTTCCTGATCACGTCGCTGTCCTTCTATGGCATGTCCACCTTCGAAGGGCCGATGATGTCCATCAAGACGGTGAATGCCCTCTCCCACTACACGGACTGGACCATCGGCCACGTGCACAGCGGTGCGCTGGGCTGGGTGGCGATGGTGTCCATCGGTTCCCTCTATTACCTGATTCCCCGGCTGTTCGGCCGCACCGAGATGTACAGCACGCGGCTGATCACGGTGCACTTCTGGGTGGCCACCATCGGGGTCGTGCTCTATATCGCCTCGATGTGGATCGCCGGCGTCATGCAGGGGCTGATGTGGCGTGACTTCAACGTGGATGGCACGCTGAAGTACAGCTTCGCCGAAGTGGTGAAGGCCATGTATCCCTACTACATGATCCGTCTGCTGGGTGGGGTGCTCTTCTTCGCCGGCATGCTCATCATGGCCTACAACGTGATCAAGACCATTGCCGGGCAGAAGGCCGTGGATGCGCCGATCCCCGCCCCGGCCCACGCCTGAGAAGGGAGAACGTTATGAGCACGACACACGAGATCATCGAGAAAAACATCGGCCTCATGATGTTGCTCATCCTGCTGGTGGTGAGCGTGGGCGGCCTGGTGGAGATCGTCCCCCTCTTCTTCCAGAGGTCCACCACCGAGCCGGTGGCAGGCCTCAAGCCCTATACGGCGCTGCAACTGGCGGGGCGCGACGTTTATCAGCGGGAGGGATGTTATGTCTGCCATTCGCAGATGATCCGCCCCTTCCGCGCCGAGACCGAGCGCTACGGCCATTATTCGGTGGCGGGGGAGTTCGTCTATGACCATCCCTTCCAGTGGGGTTCCAAACGCACCGGCCCGGATCTTGCGCGGGTGGGCGGGCGTTATTCGGACGACTGGCACCGGGCGCACTTGCGCATGCCCCGCGACGTGGTGCCGGAATCCAACATGCCCGCCTATCCCTGGCTGCAGAATGCCATGGTGGATGGGGATGCGATCGTCCGCCACATGAAAGGCCTGCGTCTGGTGGGCGTGCCCTATACCGACGCCGACATCGCCGGGGCCAAGGAAGCGGTGGCGGGCAAGACGGAGGAGGACGCGCTCATTGCCTACCTGCAGAGCCTGGGCACTGCACTCAAGGCCTCGAGGTGAGGGGAATCGCATGGACATCAACGATCTGCGCAGTCTGATGACCGTCCTTTCCCTGTTGACCTTCGTCGGCATCGTGCTGTGGGCTTACAGCAGCCGCCGGAAACAGGCCTTCGACGAAGCCGCACACCTGGTCTTCGACGAAGAGGACGAAGGGATGCAAGACCGCGCGGCATAACGCCGGTAATCAGCGAGGAGAATACAAATGGCAGACTTCGTGAGTGGTTTCTGGGGACCCTACATCGCCGTCATCACCCTGGCGAGCGTCATCGGGTGCGCCGTATTCCTGAAGATGATGAGCATCCGGCGGCTGGCGCCCGGCGAGAAGGCGGCCACCACCGGCCACACCTGGGACGAAGACCTGGCGGAATACAACAACCCGCTGCCCCGCTGGTGGGCGGGCCTGTTCTACCTGACGGTGATCTTCGCCCTGGGTTACCTGCTCTATTATCCCGGCCTCGGTGTTTTCCAGGGCCTGGGCAACTGGTCTTCCCAGGGGCAGTACGAGCAGGAGATGGCGCGGGCGGAGGCCACCTATGGCCCCATCTTCAACAAGTTTCTGCAGCAGGATCTCAAGGTCGTGGCCGCCGACCCGGAAGCCCGGCAGATGGGGCAGCGCCTGTTCCTGACCTACTGCTCCCAGTGCCATGGTTCTGATGCGCGCGGGGCACGGGGCTTCCCCAACCTCACCGACAACGACTGGCTCTACGGGGGTGAGCCGGAGACCATCAAGACCAGCATCACCGAGGGTCGCAATGGGATGATGCCACCCATGGTGGCAGCGGTGGGGGGCGAAGAAGGCGCGAGGGAAGTGGCCCACTATGTGCTTTCCCTCTCGGGGCGCCCCCATGATCCGCAGCTTGCCGCCCGCGGCAAGGAGAAGTTCGCCGTCTGTGCCGCCTGCCATGGGCCGGACGGCAAGGGCAACCAGGCCATCGGCGCCCCCAACCTGACCGACAACGTCTGGCTTTATGGGGGAAGCGAGGCCAGCATCATCGAGACCATCACCAAGGGACGCAACGGCCAGATGCCGGCCCAGAAGGGCAAGCTGTCGGAGGCCAAGATCCATCTGCTCGCCGCCTACGTGTACGGCCTGTCCCATCAGTGACCCCCTGAGGTAACATGAAGCCGTGGTGTCCCCGCACCGCGGCTTTTTTTGCGAAGGAAAAACCGTGACGCGCACCCCTGCCGATGCCAGCGCCAGACAGGACATGGAGCAGGCGCTCTATGCCGTTCGCCAAAAAATCTACCCGCGCGCCGTCACCGGCCTTTATGCCAACCTGCGCTGGGCGGCGGTCTTCCTCACCCAGGCGTTGTACTATGGGCTGCCCTGGCTGAGCTGGGACGGCCGCCAGGCCGTCCTCTTCGACCTCGTCAACCGCAAGTTCTACATCTTCGGCCTCGTGCTGTGGCCGCAGGATTTCATTTTCCTCACCGGGCTTTTGGTCATCGCCGCCCTTTCCCTCTTCCTCTTCACCGCGGTGGCGGGTCGCCTGTGGTGTGGCTATGCCTGTCCGCAGACCGTCTATACGGAGATTTTCCTCTGGCTTGAGCGGGTCATCGAGGGGGATCGTCCCAAGCGGATGAAACTCGACCAGGAGCCCATGTCGCCGCGGAAATTTGCCATCAAGTTCGCCAAGCACGCAGCCTGGATCGCCGTGGCCTTCTGGACCGGTTTCACCTTCGTTGGCTATTTCACGCCCATCAAGACGCTGGCCACGGAACTGGTCCATTTCAATCTGGGCCCCTGGGAAACCTTCTGGATCATCTTTTACGGCTTTGCCACCTATGGCAATGCCGGTTTCATGCGGGAACAGGTGTGCAAGTACATGTGCCCCTACGCCCGCTTCCAGGGGGTAATGTTCGACCCGGACACCCTCATCATCACCTACGATGCAACGCGGGGCGAACCTCGCGGGCCGCGCCGCAAGGGCGAGGACCCGCGCGCGAAAGGCCTGGGGGATTGCGTGGACTGCAGCATCTGTGTCCAGGTCTGTCCCACCGGCATCGACATCCGCAACGGGCTGCAATACGAATGCATCGGCTGTGGGGCCTGTATCGATGCCTGCAACCAGGTGATGGACAAGATGGGCTATCCCCGCGGCCTCATCCGTTACTCCACCGAGAACGTGATGAAGCACAAGTACAGCGACCGGGAAATCCTCCGCCATGTGCTGCGCCCGCGGGTGATCGTCTATGGGGTGATCCTCCTTGTTGCCGTCGGCCTGCTGGTGACGGCGCTGGCACTGCGCATCCCCCTGCAGTTCGACGTCATCCGGGACCGCAACGCCCTGGCGCGGGAGACGGCGGAAGGGCTGGTGGAGAACAGCTACCGCCTCAACGTCATCAACATGGATGACCGCGACCATACCTACCGCCTCACCGTGAGCGGCATCGAAGGCGCGCAGGTGGAGCTGGATGCGGTGCCCCTCACCGTGCCGGCGCTCTCTTCCCGGCTGGTGGCGGTGCGGGTGAAGGCGGACCCAGCTGCAGTACCCGGGCGCACGGTGCGGCTGGAATTCCGGTTGATGGACGAGCAGGACCCGCGGGTGCTGCGGGTGCAGAAATCAACCTTCTTTGCCCGCTGAGCCATGGAAGACAAAGAACTTCGGCCCTGGTACCGGGAATTCTGGCCATGGTTCCTCATGGCTCTGCCGGCCGCGGCGGTCGTGGGCGGCATCATTACCCTGCGCATTGCCGCCAACACCGACGACGGGGTGGTGGAGGACGATTATTACAGGCAGGGCCTGGCCATCAACCGGGTGCTGGCGCGGGGCGAGGCGGCGGCGGCCTTCGGCCTGCAGGGCGAACTGCACATCGATGGCGGCAGGGTGCGCCTCGAACTCACCGGCCAGCCCACGCAATGGCCCGAGCAGGTGGTGTTGCGCGTGCTGCACCCCACCCGCGCCGGCCACGATCAGACGCTTCTGCTTGCGCGGGAGGGGGCGGCCACCTATGAAGGGCGCGGCGCGGCCTTGGGCAACGGCAAGTGGAAACTGGTGCTGGAGGATGCGGCGCGCACCTGGCGCCTTTCCGGCGAGATCGAGCCGGGCGCCACCCGCGCACGGCTGCTGCCGCTACAATAGCTGACAAAGCCGCCGGGCATACGTCGGCGTGGGTCTGCTGCGGCGGGCGAAAAGAAGGGGGGACTGCCATGATGAAACGCCTGATGTGGATTCTGTGGCCATCGTTTCTGGTGGCCATCGCGATGGATGGGGTGTTGTTCTCCAGCTTCGATCCGCTGGAACTGAGCTACGCCGGCGAGCCCCTGTTCCAGAACCGGCTGGCCGCCTACACCATCGGCTTCTTCGTCTTCTGGCTGTTCGCCGCGGGCTCAAGTGCCCTCACCTGTTACCTGCAAAGCACCCTGCGTGAGCAACCGGGTTGCCCGCCCCCTGCCTCCTGAGGCGGCCTTCCCCTTTATTGCAACCCCCGTCCCATCGGGGCGCGGGCGGTCAGCGTACCAGGGGCTTGTAGCGGATGCGCTTGGGGCGCGCGCCTTCCTCGCCCAGGCGGCGCTTCTTGTCGGCCTCGTACTCGTGATAGTTGCCGTCGAAGAACACCCACTGGGAGTCGCCCTCACAGGCGAGGATGTGGGTGGCGATGCGGTCGAGGAACCAGCGATCGTGGGAGATCACCAGCACGCTGCCGGCAAATTCGAGCAGGGCTTCCTCCAGGGCGCGTAGCGTCTCCACATCCAGGTCGTTGGAGGGCTCGTCGAGGAGGAGGACGTTGCCGCCCGCCAGCAGGGTCTTCGCCAGGTGCAGCCGTCCCCGTTCGCCGCCGGAAAGATTGCCGACGATTTTCTGCTGATCCGCGCCCTTGAAGTTGAAGCGGCCGAGATAGGCCCGGGCGGGGATCTGGTGTTTGCCCACGGTGATGAGGTCTGCCCCGCCGGAGATGGCCTCGAACACCGTCTTCTCGTTTTCCAGGCCTTCCCGTGACTGATCGACGCTGGCGAGTTTCACCGTGGGACCGATGACGATCTCGCCGGCATCGGGTTTCTCCCGGCCAAGGATCATGCGGAAAAGGGTGGACTTGCCCGCGCCATTGGGACCGATGATGCCGACGATGGCACCCGGCGGCACGCGGAAGCTCAGGTTGTCGATGAGGAGCCGGTCCCCATAACCCTTGCTCACGTTGCGGAACTCGATCACCTGATCCCCCAGGCGGTCGGCGACGGGGATGAAGATTTCCTGGGTTTCGTTGCGCTTCTGGTATTCCACCGAGCTCAATTCCTCGAAGCGCGCCAGCCGCGCCTTGGACTTGGCCTGACGCGCCTTCGGGTTGGCGCGCACCCATTCGAGCTCCCGCTTCATCGCCTTCATGTGCGCGTCGATCTGTTTCTGCTCCTGTTCCAGGCGCGCCTCTTTCTGCTCCAGCCAGGAGGAATAATTGCCCTTCCAGGGGATGCCATGACCGCGGTCCAGCTCCAGAATCCATTCCGCCGCGTTGTCCAGGAAATAGCGGTCATGGGTGACCGCCACCACGGTGCCCGGAAAACGGGTGAGATATTGCTCCAGCCATTCCACGGACTCCGCGTCCAGGTGGTTGGTGGGTTCGTCCAGAAGCAGCATGTCCGGCCGGGAGAGCAGCAGCTTGCACAATGCCACCCGGCGCTTCTCGCCGCCGGACAGATGGGCGATGCGGGCTTCCCACGGCGGCAGGCGCAGGGCATCGGCAGCGATCTCGAGCTGGTTTTCGATGTCGGCTCCGGCGCTGGCGAGGATGGCTTCGTACTTCGCCTGCTCCTCGGCAAGCTTTTCGAAATCGGCGTCCGGCTCGGCGTAAGCCGCGTAGATCTCCTCCAGCTTCTGCCGGGCCTCCAGAACCGGCCCGAGCCCCGCCTCCACCTCCTCGCGCACCGTCTTGGCGGGGTCGAGCTGCGGCTCCTGGGGCAGGTAGCCGATGGAAATGCCGGGCTGCCATTGCACTTCGCCATCGTATTCCTTGTCCACGCCGGCCATGATGCGCAGCAGCGTGGACTTGCCGGCGCCATTCAGGCCCAACAGGCCGATCTTGGCGCCGGGGAAAAAGGACAGGGAAATGTCCTTGAGGATTTGCCGCTTCGGCGGCACGGTTTTGCTCACATGGAGCATGGACATCACGTATTGGGCCATGCCGGATCGTAACCTCGGTCAGCGTTGGAAGAGGGTAGGACTTCAGGCCCGCCATTTTAACCCGGCTGGCAACGGTCGGCGCGCGACAAGAAAAAGGGCCGCGAAGCGGCCCGAAAGGCGTGTTGCCGGTTATTATCGTTGCGTGGGGACTCAGTCGGCCTGTCTGGCTCGCTGCAGGGGGATGACAGACGTTCTGTTGGGTACAGGCAGGCAGTCCGCTTCAATCTCTTCCTGCGTTTCACTGCGGTCAAGGCGATGCAGGGTGATCACCAGGCCCACGGCTGCGAGCAGAAGGAAATACGGCCCGAACAACCAGAACACCAACGGGATGGCGATGAAGAAGGCGCGCATGCCGATCGCAAACATGTTGCCGGCGCGGTGAAGCCGGCGAGCCACGGCCTTCGGCGAGAAGTTGTGGTGGGCATCGTGTTCGGGAACGTTGATCATGAACAACACATGATTGGCCAGACGCACCGACATGGCGAAGGCGAAGAAGGCGACGATGAAGTCCACCAACAGAAGCATCACTTTGAAAATCCACAGGGCGCTGGAGGAGGAGCCGCCGATACTCAGCACGTGCCAGGTCCGGGAGATATTGTCGGCCTGGCCGGAGAGGGTCAGCGTACCGATGATGAGCAGCGCAGCCGTGGAAGCCATGAGGGAAGGGGCCATGATGAAATTGCGCAAAGACTGAACGGCCATGATGTCCTTGGCGGGATTGCGCATGACGTTCTCCACCCAGAGGCGGCGCGCCAGGGCATTGACACCATGGATGGTGTACGTGGGATTGGTGCGCACCCTGCGCTGGAGAAAGTAATAGTAGCCCGCCACCAGCAGGCAGCTGGCAACGAACGACAGTAGGTCGGCAGCGAATTCCTCAAGGTGACTCATTTGCTCTCGCGTGTTCCTTTCGAATCGTCCATGCCGGTGGAGGGAGGCGCTAGCGGGTTTGATCAAAGAGCGGGATGGGTGCCGCGGGCAGACGCTTTTTTCGCCCTGCGCCAGGCTGCTGCGAAGCGGACCGGCTCACCAAGGGCCCGGGCGGCGGAGTGTCGCGCAACAGGGTCAGAAATTCATTCATGTTGCCTGCATTGGCAAAAGCCAAGCAGGCGAGGAGTCGTTTGCCGGTAGACTGGTGGGGGTCCATGCCCTGCTCCGTTGAGAGTTTTCTCGGCCATGGCCATGCAGCTTGCGTGCCAGCCTCTCTAAACGCCTGTTTTAATTTGATTTTATCGCTAGCGCGGCGAAACGGGGTTCGACGCCGCACGTTGAACTGCGCAACGCGGGGCACGGAACCGAACCGCTAACCCTCGGGCAGCAAACTCAAAATCTCCTTATCTGGGTCTGTTGCAAAATGTGACGGCCTGTTGCATAGTGGGACACCTTGGTCGGGGATTGGGGCGGCAATGGGATTGGGCATCGAAGGTCTGCTGGGGCTGCGGCATTCCCTGCGGGGGAAGATCACCTTGGGCTACGCCGCGGTGGCAGCCATGATGGTGGTGGCAACACTCTTCTTTGTCGGCGAACTGCGCACGCTGGAGGCCCGGGTCGTGCTGGGTCAACGCGCCACCGACCTATTCGATACGGTGCTGGAGATCCGTCGTTTCGAGCGCAACTATTTTCTTTATCATGTGGCAAGCGATCGTCTGGAGGCCGCCCGTTACGTCCAGCTCGCACAGCATCTGCTGCGCAGCCACCGCGCCGAGTTCCTCGCCATCGCGCCGGCGGCGCGGATTGGTCAGCTGGATCTGCTGCTCGACCGCTATCAGCAACGCCTGTCGGCATTGGCGGCGGCCGATGCGGCGGGGGAAATGCGGGCCAATGAGCCGTCGCTAAGAGCGCTAGGCCAGGAGGTGGTGGCTATCGCCGAGGACATGGCCACCTCCGAGCGGCGTGAGGTCCAGGCTACCCTCGCATCCCTGCGTACCTTGCTCCTTGCCGTTATTGTTGCCGTGGCTTCGCTGATCGTGGTCATCGGCCGTGCGTTGTCACAGCGGGTGGTACGTCCCCTCAAGGAAATGGAGGCCAGTGTGGCGGCGATCGGCGCGCAGCGCCGGGAGTTCCTCTCGCCGCCGTCCAATGACCGGGAAATCCTCTCCATCATTTCCGCCTTCAATCACATGCTGAAGGAGCTGGATCTGCGGCAGAAGTCGCTCATGCGTTCCGAGCGGCTGGCCTCGCTCGGCACCATGCTCTCCGGCGTGGCCCACGAGCTGAACAACCCGTTGTCAAACATCTCCACCTCCTGTCAGATTCTGCAGGAGGAGTTGGGTGAGGCCGATCCGCAAACGCAGAAAGCATACCTCGAAGCGATCGACCAGCAGACCGAGCGGGCGCGCCACATCGTCCGTTCCCTGCTCGAGTTCTCGCGGGAGAAACAATTCCGCAAGGAACCCGTGCTGCTACGGCCACTGATCCAGCAGACCGTGGGCTTTGTGCGGGGCGAAGTGTCCGCGAAGTCGGTGGTCGGGTTGGATGTTCCTGAGGACCTGTACGTCCCGGCCGATGCGCAGCGTCTCCAGCAGGTGTTCGTGAATCTGATCCGCAATGCGCTGGACGGTCTGAGTACGGATGGGGAGATCCGCATCTCCGCGCGGCGGCTCCGGGTGGACGGGCCGCCGCAGGGTACCTCCCTCGGGATCGGCTGCGAAACGGAGGGCGAGGTCGTGGAGATCAGTGTCGCCGATAACGGTCCGGGAATCGCTCCTGACATCCTGCCCCACATTTTCGATCCCTTCTTCACCACCAAGGAGGTGGGCCACGGGATGGGACTGGGGCTTTTTGTGGTCTACCAGATCGTGGACGAACACGGCGGATGCATCGCCGTGCAAAGCACGCCGGGAGAGGGTGCAACCTTCCGCATCCGCCTGCCTGTGGCAGAAGTGGGAGATGCCTGATGCAAGCCCATTTGCTCATCGTCGATGACGAAGAGATCGCGCTGCGCAATCTGCAGCACGTGATGGAAAAGGAGGGCTACCGGGTCACGGCCTGTCAAAGTGGTGCCGAGGCGATGGACTGTCTGGAACGCATGCGCTTCGACGTCGTGCTCACCGACCTGCGTATGGAAGGTGCCGATGGCATGGATGTCCTCAAGCGGAGCCGGCAACTGCAACCGGATGCCGAGGTGATCTTCATCACCGGCTACGCGACGGCGGAATCTGCTGTGCAGGCGCTGAAGCATGGGGCCTTCTACTACCTGGCCAAACCGTTTCGCCTGGATGAAGTGCGCAAGGTCGTGGCCGAGGCGGTGGAAAAGGTCCGCCTGCGCCGCGAGAATCAACTGCTGCGGCGGGAAATTGCGCGCTATCGGGACGATGTGGGGATCGTCACCCAGGACCCGGCCATGCAGCGGCTCCTGGAGATCGCGCGACAGATTGCCCCGACGGACTGCAATGTGCTCATCACCGGCGCGAGCGGCACTGGTAAGGAACTGCTTGCCCGCTATGTCCATCAGTACAGCAACCGACGGGATGGCCCCTACACCGCCATCAACTGCGGCGCGTTCACGGAGGAGTTGTTGGCAAATGAATTGTTTGGACACGAAAAAGGCGCTTTCACCGGTGCCACAGCTCTGAAAAAGGGGCTCATCGAAGTCAGCACGGGCGGCACTCTCTTTCTTGACGAAGTGACGGAGATGACGCCGTCCATGCAGGTCAAGCTGCTGCGCGTGTTGCAGGAAAAAGAGGTGTTGCGCCTTGGCAGCACCCGTCCGGTGCCCTGTGATGTGCGGGTGTTGGCAGCCACCAATCGTGACGTGGAGGAGGCGGTCAGCAGTGGCCGTTTCCGGGAGGATCTCTATTTCCGCCTCAACGTGGTCAATCTGCACCTGCCTTCACTGGCGGAGCGCCGCGGCGACATCCCGCTGCTTGCGCACCATTTTCTCGCCAAGTATGCGCGGCGAATGAACAAGGCGGTAAGCCGGCTCTCGGCGGAAGTGATGGCGACGCTGATGGAATATGGTTTCCCCGGCAATGTGCGGGAATTGGAAAATCTGATCGAACGTGGCGTGGCCATGGCCACGGACGATACCATCGAGGTCATTCACCTGCCTGAGCATGTGCAGAAGCGAGCAGGCCGTGGACTCGTGCCACCGGGCAACCGTCTGCCCACGCTGGCGGAGCAGGAGCGCGCTTACATCCAGCGGGTGCTGAAGGAGGTGAACGGAAACCAGACCGCGGCGGCGCAGATTCTCGGCATCAACCGCGCTTCCCTCTGGCGCAAGCTCAAGGCATGGCAAAGCGAAGGCCGCGACGGCTGAGGCTGCTCGCCGTTGCCCCTTAAGCCTTGGCCTTCGTCGTCCGGCGCAGCCGCGCCAAAAGCCGCCGCGCCAGCTCGCCAAAGAGTTCGGTCTGCGTGGGGTGGGGGAAGATGGCCTCCGCCACCTGGGCAAGGGTCATGCCGCCGCTGACCATCATCACCGCCGCGCCGATCAGGGTGTCGGTGTGGTCGGCGAGAAAATGCACGCCGATGATCTTCTGCGTGGCCTTGTCCGCCACCAGCTTGATCATGCCGTGGGTCTCCAGGCTGATCATCGCTTTGGCATCGATGCTCAGGGGAATCTTGGCTTCCACCGCGTCGATGCCCTTCGCCTTCGCCTGCGCCAGGGACAGACCGACGAAGCCGGCCTGCGGCCGGGAGAAGGTCACAGCGCAGTCGAGGTCCGGATTGTAGCGGGCGGGATGTCCCGTAAGGTTGCGCGCCGCCACCCGGCCCTGGGTGGCTGCAGTGTGGGCCAGCATGTAGCCGCCGATGACATCCCCCACCGCGTAGATGTGGGGCTGACTGGTACGGCAGGCGGCATCGACCTTGATCGCGGCGCCATCGAGGGCGACCCCCGCCTTGTCCAGGGCGAGCCGCGAGGTGTCCGGGCGTTTGCCCGTGGCCATGAGCACGTAATCACAGGCGTACTCGTGGCGTGCGCCGCCGCCATCGGTGTACTCGATGCGCATGTTGCCGGGCTCACCGGAAATGGCGGTGATGGTTGCCGAGGTCACCACGGGGAATTCAGCCGTAAGGAGGGTGGTGAGCTGTTTTGCGATCTCCTCCTCCACTTCGGCGAGGATGCGATCCCGGGCTTCCAGCATCAGGATGTCGGCGCCGAAGTCCTTCCAGATCTGGGCCATTTCCACGCCGATCACGCCGCCGCCGATGATGCCGAGCCGGCGGATGGGGGCGGGCAGATTCCAGATGGTGTCGGAGGTGAGCACGCCACCGCTGGCCAGGCCCTCGCGTGCCCCGGGAATCGGCGGCACGAAGGGTGGAGCACCGGTGGCGATCACCGCCGCGCCGAAGGTGAGGCGGTAGGGTTCGCCCTCAACGGGGGTGATTTCCACGGTGTGGGCATCGACGAAGCGGGCGAAGCCCTGGCGCACGTCGATTTTCATGCCCTTGTCGGTCTTCAACGCCATCTCGCCGCGGCTTTGAAGGACCTGTTTGCGGTGCGCCTCCAGCGTTTCCCAGACGAGCCGCGGCCGATCGGTTCCCGCCACGCCCTTGGCCGCGTCATGGGCGCGGTCGCGGATGAGGTCGGCCGCATGGCGCCAGGCCTTGGACGGGATGCAGCCGCGCCACAGGCATTCACCGCCGGGCAGCGGGGCATCGTTGACCATCACCACCTGGATGCCATGATCGGCCAGATCGCGGGCGCAGTCCTCACCCCCCGGACCGCCGCCGATGACCAGCACCTGCGTATCCCACTTGCCTTCGGGAATGGGGGAGAGGGGCGGCGCGGAGACGGCGGCCCCTTCCATCCAGGTTTCCGGATGTTCGATGACGTTTTTCAGCTCTACCAGGTAGGCGGCCACGTCGGCGCCATTGAGCACCCGATGGTCGGCGGTGATGGTGAAGGGCGTGCCATTGGGGCTGGCGGCAGCGATGGCCAGGATGGCGGCGATGCCCGGGGTGGGGATCGCCGTGAAATGGGTGATGCCGAACATCCCCATGTTGGAGATGGTGAAGGTGGGATTGGCGAATTCCCGCGGCGCCAGCTTGCGGATGCGCGCCCGCGGCACGAGCTCGCTCCACGCCGCCTGCAGTTCCTTGAGACTGCGGCGTTCCACGCCGGCCAGAATGGGTACGACAAGCCCCCCGTCGTCGCTCTTCACGGCGATGCCGAAATCGTGGTGGCTGCGCTCCACTAGCTTGTCCACCGGCTGATAGGCCCAGTTCATCCGCGGGTGCTTCTGCATCGCCAGCGAGCAGGCTTTGGCGATGGCCACGGTCACCGACACCCCCTGCGCCTTGGCGGCCTGGGTGAGCCGGTTCATGTCGATGTTCATGGTGGCATGGAAGGTGGGCATGGTGAGGGAGGCCGTCATGGCATGGGCCACAGCCTTTTCCATGGAGGTCATCGGCCGGCCCTCGCCCGGCACGTCCACCTGCGGCAGACTGTGCGCCACCTCTTTCATGGAGGGGCGGGCGCGTTGCACGTCGAGGGCGACGACCACGCCTTCCGGGCCGCTGCCGGCGATGGTGGAAATGTCCACCCCCAGGGCGCCGGCCACCTTGCGCGCGTAGGGGGTAATTTTGCGACCGGGCACGCGGGGCACGGGTTTGGCCTCTGCACTCACGGAGGGGGTTGCGGTGAGCAGGGGTTTGGCCGGGGCGGGGGTGGCCGGCTTAGGCGGTGTGGGCGCCTTGTGGTGCACATCGGTGACCCGGTGGTCGGCGGTGATGGTGACCGCGGTGTCCACCACCTTGGCGGGATCACTGACGATGAAGCCCATGGGATGGCCCACCTCCACGGTGCTGCCCACGTCCGCCAGCGGCCCCGACAGAAAACCCTCCTGGAACACCTCCACGTCCATGATGGCCTTGTCGGTTTCCACCGTGGCCACGATGTCGCCGCGCTTGATGGGGTCGCCGATGTTCTTTTCCCAGCTCACCACCACGCCTTCGGTCATGGTATCGGATAGCTGCGGCATGACGATGGCGGTGCCGGCATGGTGCGGGATCATTTCCGAGGGCGCCTTTTCCGTGACCACCTCGTCGGACGGCACCGTCAGATCGCCCGGAGTATCCGTGATGTAACCGAGCACACCCCCGACGGGAACGGTGGAGCCCACTTCGGCCAGCGGGCCGGCGAGGTAACCCGCCTTGAACACCTCCACGTCCATGATGGCTTTGTCGGTTTCCACGGTGGCGACGATGTCACCCCGTTCGACGCGATCACCGGGTTTCTTTTCCCAGGTGACCACCACGCCCTCGGTCATGGTGTCCGAGAGCTGCGGCATGGTGATGACGTAATGGGAGGACATTGCGACCCCTCAGTTCTCAAGGTGAAGACGCAGGCTGGGCAAAGAAAACCGCGTTTTCCCTGCGATTCCTGCGTTCCCGCATTGGATCAGGATTTTCCGAACAGCTTAAGCACGGCGTTCACCACGTCCTCGTGGTCGGGGATGGCTGCCTTTTCCAGCCTGCGGTTGTAGGGCTGGGGGACGTTGGCGGAATGCACCCGCACCGGCGGGGCGTCGAGGTCGAAGAAACATTCCTCGTTGATGATGGCCATCACTTCCGCGCCCACGCCCACCGGGCCCTCGTCCTCCTCGGCGATCACTGCACGGTGTGTCTTGGTGACGGATCTGCGGATACCTTCCCGATCGAGGGGGGAGAGGGCGTAGAGGTCCACCACCTCCGCGCTGATGCCGTATTGCTTGTCCAGAATCTCCGCCGCTTTGAGACACCAGTGGACGGAGATGTTGTAGCCGAAGAGGGTGACATCGGTGCCGGCGCGGGCGATTTCCGAGCCTTCCAGGGGATGGAAGTACTCGTGGTCGGGCACATCCCCCTTCATGTTATACATGAGCTCGTGCTCGTTGATGAACACCGGATCGTCGCAGCGCACGGCCGATTTGAGCAGGCCATAGGCCTGACGGGGATTGGACGGGGTGACCACGCGGATGCCGGCCACCCCCATGAACACCTTTTCCATGCGCGCCGAATGCTGGGCACCGAGCTGATGGGCGCTGCCACCGGGAGCACGGATGACGATGGGTGCCGCGAGCTGGCCTCCGGACATGTAACGCACCTTGGCCGCGGTGTTGAAAATCTGGTCCATGGCCAGCCAGGCGAAGTTCACCGACATGATCTCGACGATGGGCCGCACGCCGATGAAGGAGGCGCCGATGGCCAGCCCGGTGAAACCGTTTTCCGAAATCGGGGTGTCGATCACCCGCAGCGGCCCGTATTTCTCGTAGAGTCCCTTGGTGGCCTTGTAGGTGCCGCCGGCCACGCCGATGTCCTCACCCAGGCAGATCACCATGGGATCGCGCGCCATTTCCTCATCGTGGGCGCGGCGGATCGCTTCCCAATACATCATTTCAGCCATGTTCGCTCCTTATGCCACTTTCCCGGTGAGCCAGGGCAACTGTGTCTCGCGGTCGGCAAAAACGTATTTTTCCAGGTCCTTGACATCCGGCTCCGGGGACTCCTCGGCAAAGCGGACCACTTCGTTTTCGATGTAGTCGTCGATTTCCTTTTCCAGCTTCTGGAACTCTTCCATGGTGAGGGCGCCTTCCTCGATGAGGCGGTCGCGGAGAATGAAAATGGGGTCGCGCTTCTTCCACATTTCCTCTTCCTCGCGACTGCGGTAAGAACGGGAATCGGACATGGAGTGCCCGCGGTAACGGTAGGTGAGCAGCTCGAGAAAGTAGGGCCCCTTGCGGGAGCGCACATAATCCACGGCGCGGCGCGCGTGCTCGTAGACCACTTCCACGTCCTGCCCGTCACACTGGGCCGATTCGATGCCATAGCCGCAGACGCGCTTGTACTGGTCCACCACCGCTGTGGAGCGGGTAATGGCCGTGCCGATGCCGTACTGATTGTTTTCACAGACGAACAATACCGGCAGCTTGTAGAGCGCCACCATGTTCATGGTTTCGTGGAAGGTACCCTGATTGTTGGCGGCATCACCGAGGAAACAAATGGCGATCTCATCCCCGCCCTTCATCTGGATGCCCTTGCCCAAGCCTGCGGCGAGGGGGAAGGGACCGCCCACCAGAGCGTAGCCCCCCATGAAGCGGTGGGCCACGTCGAAAATGTGCATGGACCCGCCGCGCCCCTTGGAACAGCCGGTTTCCTTGCCATAGAGTTCGGCCATCACCGCTTTCGGATCGGCGCCGCACTTGATGGCATGGATGTGATCCCGGTAACCCGTGATCACGTAGTCGTAGCCGGGACGGGCGGCTTCCATGACGCCGATGCAGCACGCCTCCTGGCCGGGGTAGAGATGCAGAAAGCCACCGATCTTGCGCTCCATGTAGGCCTGGTAGCAGCGCTCCTCGAAGCGGCGCGCAAGCACCATCTCGCGCAGGACGCGTTTCTTGTCTTCCAATTTCATACGCGGTTCCTTGACTGTTGATTCCGGGTTTGCGGCAAGCGGATGCGGCAGATGCGGAATGGGTAGAAGGGGATGGCCGCGTGGGGCCGTCGCGCCTGCCGGACGAGGGTTTGGCTCGTTTGTTTTTGCCGCGGCAGGCCTGTTTCTACCCCGAATCTGGCCCGAACAAAGTCTGCTATCATCGCCAAAGAGTCTGCCTCCGTCAAGCCAATCGTCAGGATTTACATGGATTTACGCCGTTTTCCCGCCGGAGTTTCCTCCCTTGCCCGCATCAACGCCCACGCAGCCCCCGCCAGCGAGCGGAATCTTTCAGGGGCGGGTCATGTGTTGATGGTGCTGCCCGACAGTGAAGCGCTGCCGGATGCGCAACCCCCCTTTGCCAGCAGCCTGCGCCACACCTTGGCGCGGCGGCGGTTGCAACCTGCGCATCTCGCCCGCGAGCCCGTGCTGAGCCAAACGGCCTCGGGGACGCTGGTCTCCTGGGTGAGGCTTGAAGAGGCGCGCACGCCCTTCGAGCGCCTCACCCTTCTGCGCAAGGGACTTACGCCCCTCCTTGAGGAGAATCCGCAGCGGCTTCTGCTGGCGGTGTATGGCACGCCGGAGAAGCGTGCGCGCGCAGCAGCGGAAGCGGCCTACGTGGCCCTCATCAACGGCGCCCCGCTGCCCAGCCACAAGAGCAAGGACGCCCGGAAGGCGCTGGCGTGCATCGATCTTTATGGTTTTGCCGGGGCGCAGACCCTGCGGCGTGTGCAGGCGGTGGCGGCGGGCAATGTGCTCACCCGCGCTCTCACCCAGTTGCCCCCCAATGAACTGACCCCCGGCCTCTACCGCCAACGCATCCGGGCACTGGCGCGGGGGCGGCGCTGGAAATTGCGGGAATTCGGTTTCGACGCCTTGCGCCGCATGGGGGCAGGGGCCTTCTGTGCCGTGGCGCAGGGCAGTCTCACCCGGGATGCGGCGATCGTGCACATAAGTTATGCCCCGCGTGGGGCCAGGCGCAGGCTGGCGCTGGTGGGCAAGGGCATTTGCTTCGACACCGGGGGCCACAACCTGAAACCGGCGCGCCACATGCACGGCATGCACAAGGACATGAACGGCTCGGCCGTGGTGCTGGGTATCCTGCAGGCGGCAGCGGATCTCGCGCTTCCGGTGCGCATCGATGCCTGGCTTGCCTTGGCGCAGAACCACATCAGCCCTGCCGCCTACAAACAGAACGACGTCGTCAGGGCCCTGAACGGCACCACCATCGAGGTGGTGCATACGGATGCCGAAGGGCGCATGGTGCTCGCCGACACCCTGACCCTGGCGGCGCGGGAAAATCCGGAATGCATTCTCGATTTCGCCACCCTCACCGGCAGCATGAAGGTGGCGCTGGGCAACCGCTACAGCGGGGTGCTTTCCAATTCCACCCAACTGCTGGATCTCGCCATTGCCGCGGGTCAGGCCAGCGGGGAGCGGGTGTGTGCCTTCCCCATTGATGCCGACTATGAGGCGGCACTGGAAAGCAAAGTGGCCGACATCAAACAATGCACCATGGAAGGGGAGGCCGACCACATCCTGGCGGCGCGCTTCCTGATGCGCTTCATCGAAGGCCGGCCATGGCTACACATGGATCTCTCCGCCGATGACTGCGAGGGCGGCCTGGGTGCGGTGGCCGGGGAAGTCACCGGTTTCGGCGTGGCCTGGGGCGTGGAGATGATCGAGCGTCTGCTGAAAGAGGCACCACGGTAGGGGCGGACACCCCCTACGCGGCTTAGGCAATTTTCAGCACGATCTTGCCCGTCGTGTGTCCCTGCTCGATCAGGCGGTGGGCCTGCGCCGCTTCCGCAAGCGGCAGGATGTGGGAGACCTTCACCTTGAGCCGGTCCGCTTCCACCAGACGCGCGCCTTCCTCGAGGATGCGCCGCTGGTGGACGCGGTGCTCATGGAGCTGGAAGAGGGAGGGCGTGAGCATCAGCTCCTGGACCACGGCCAGATTGCGCAGCCGCGCGGTCTTGATGGCTTCCGCCGCGCAGTCCATCTGCAGCAGGGTCACCACGCGGCCGTAGATGCGCGTGCAGGCAAAGGAACGGCAAAGGGTCTCACCGCCCACGGTGTCGAGCACCACGTCCACGCCGCGGCCCTGGGTCCAGTCCAGCACCGCCTGGACAAAATCGGCGTCGTGGTAGGCGATGACCCGGTCGGCGCCCAGATGGGTGACCCAGGCGGCTTTGTCCGGCGTGCCGACGGTGGTGATGACCGTGGCGCCGATCTGTTTGGCAAGCTGGATGGCGATATGCCCCACGCCGCCGGCGCCGGCGTGGATGAGCACGGTCTGCCCCTCGGCAAGACAGGTGCGGTCCACGAGGGATTCCCATGCCGTGATCAGCACGAGGGGCAGGGCCGCGGCCTCCTCCATGGTGACGTGGCGGGGCTTGAAGGCCACGTAGTCCTGGTGCACCACCGTGTATTCTGCGTAATTGCCCTGCTCCAGGCCCAGGCCCCCGTTGAAGAAATAGACCTCGTCGCCCGGTGTGAAACGGTGCACGTTGGCCCCCACGCTCTCCACGATGCCGGCGCCATCGCAACCCAGCACGCAGGGGAGCCGCTCCGGGTAATAGGTCCCACTCTTGCGCAGTTTGGTGTCCACGGGGTTTACCCCCGCCGCGCACAGTTTCACCCGCACGTGATCGGGGCTGGGCAGTTCCGGCAGGGGAAGATCGGCAGACTCGAGCACCTCGGGCCCGCCGGCGGCTTTCATGAGAATGGCTTTCATGGCGCCTCCTTGAAGCGGGCAAGTTTATCCGGCCCCGGCCGCCTTGGGAATTGCCCGCCGCCGCACCCAGGCCTTGCGCCCTTCCTCCAGCACCGCCATGGCCAGCGCCATGGTAGCGGCCACCGGCCAGAATTCCAGAGGCAGCGCGGCGGTGCCGAAGATGGCCTGGCCGGGCGCCGTGTAGACGATGGCCAGCAGAAGCCCGATTTCCACGGCGAGGGCGGGCAGCAGGAGACGATTGCCGCCCAGGGTGGTGTCGAACAGGGAGCGGTGGGGGCTGCGGCAGAGAAAGACGTTGACCACCTGCATGACGACGATGCTGGCAAGACAGGCCGTCGTCGCCAAGCGATAGGTCGGATCGGTGGCCGGTGGGATGTCGCCATAGTGCCAGCCATGCTGGGTGAGGACGAGGAAATAGGCGGTCATCGCTGCCGCGGCTTCCAGCAGGCCCAGCCACAGATAGGCGCGGGCGGCCAGGGGCAGATCCATAAGCCGCGCCTGGCGCGGACGCGGTGGCCGGCGCATGACCGCGGCATCAGGACGCTCGGCGCCGAGGGCGAGCGCGGGCAAAAGATCGGTGCCCAAATCCACCGCCAGGATTTGCATCACGGTGAGGGGAAGGGGAATGGCGAACAGCGCGAAAGCCACATAGGGCACGATTTCCGGAATGTTGGAGGTCAGGATGTAGGTGAGGAATTTGCGCAGGTTGTCATACACGGCGCGACCTTCCTCGACGGCGGCAACGATGGTGGCGAAATTGTCGTCGAGGAGGATGAGATCGGCCGCCTCCCGCGCCACATCGGTACCGCTTCTGCCCATGGCGATGCCGATGTCGGCGGCACGCAGCGCCGGCGCATCGTTGACGCCGTCTCCGGTCACCGCCACCACCTCGCCCTTGTGACGCAGGGCCTCGACGACGCGCGTTTTCTGATCCGGGCCGAGGCGGGCGAAGAGGGTTTGCGGCGCATCGAGGGCAAGCTGCAGTTCCGCTGCGGTCATGCGCTCGAGCTCCGGGCCGGTGATGATGCGGACCGGGGCTTCATCGGCAAGGCCGATTTCCCGTGCGAGGGCAAGCGCCGTGCGGGGATGATCCCCCGTCACCATGATGAGACGGACGCCCGCCCGCCGGCAGGTTTCGATGGCGGCGGGCACTTCCGGCCGGGGTGGGTCGCGCAGGGCGACAAAGCCGAGGAAGACGAGATCGGCTTCCGCTTCGGCCGCGTCCGCCTCGGCATCAACCGTTGGCGCAGGCGGCCGCCAGGCGAAAGCGAGCACCCGCAGTCCCCTCTCGGCAATGGCTGCCGCCGTCGCGGCGAGGGTGGCGCGTTCCTCCGCCGTCAGGGGACGTGGCCTGTCGCCCGCCCAGCTGCGGCTGCACAGGGGCAGCACCGTTTCCGGCGCCCCCTTGCAGTAGAGCACGGCGCCTTCCGGCGTGGCGTGCAGGGTGGACAGGCGTTTGCGCTCGCTGTCGAAGGGCACAAGCCCAAGGCGGGGGAAACGCGCCTTGATCCCGTGCCAGGCGGCGAATTCCGCCAGCGCGACCTCCATGGGATCGCCGAGCCGATCGGCGGGGGGCCCTTGCCCGTGCAGCTCGTGGCAGTGGGCGGCGGCGTCGAGCAGGGGGGCGGGCAGGTCCGCCCCTTCGGCCGGCAGGCGATGTCCGGCAACGAACACCTCGGCGACCGCCATCCGGTTCTCGGTCAGGGTGCCGGTCTTGTCGGTGACGATGACGGTTGTCGCCCCCAGTGCTTCCACCGCCGGCAGGTGGCGCACCAAGGCGCGGCGCCTGGCCATGCGTTGGGTGGCCATGGCCAGGGCCAGGGTCATGGTGGGCAGAAGTCCCTCCGGTACGTTGGCGACGATGATGCCGATGGCGAACATAAAATCCGCCGCGAGCGGCATGCCGGCGGCGCGCCCGGCGAAAAAGGCCGCCACCCCGAGCCCGGTGGCAAGCCAGGCGAAAAGCCGGCTCATGTGGGCGATCTCCCCCATGAGGGGGGAGGGCGCCTCCGGCTGCTGCTGGGTGGAGCGGGCAATGGCGCCGAACACGGTGCGCATGCCGGTGGCGAAGACCACGGCAGTGCCCGTGCCCGCCACCACCGAGGTGCCGGCGAGGACCACGTTGCGGCTGTCGAGGAGTGATTCGGCGACGGAGGGTTCGGGCGTGGCGGTGCGCGGCACCGATTCGCCGGTGAGGGTGGCGACGTTGAGGCGCAGGCGTTCGGCGCGGATGAGGCGCGCATCGGCCGGCACCGCATCGCCGGCGTCGAGCTCGATCACATCCCCCGGCACCAGCTCTTCGGCCAGAAGCTTCTCAAGCCGCCCCTGCCGCCACACCTTGGCGCGCAAGGGCAGCAGCCGGCGCAACGCGTCCAGGGTGCGTTCGGCGCGGTATTCTTGCCAGAAGGAAAAAATCCCGTTGATGAGGATGACGCAGACGATGGCGATGGCGAGGGTCCCCATGCCTTGCCCGGGCATGCGCCACTCGGCGAAAAAGGCCAGTGCCGCCGCCACCCACAGGATGAGGGCGAAGAAGTGGACGAACTCCCGCAAGAACCTGAGGAGCAGGGGCGTGCGCCGCGCCGCTTCGATGCTATTTTTGCCGAATTCCCGCAGGCGGCGCTCGGCCTCCGCGCGGGCAAGGCCCACGGGGGAGCTATTGAGACGGGCAAGCGCTTCCTCGACGCTGAGCTGGTGGATTTTCATGATGGGGCGGCAAAAGGCGCATGTTAAACTTAGCGCAAAAGCATCAGGTCCGCTCCCATGTCTGGCAACACCCTCGGCAAGCTCTTCTGCGTCACCAATTTCGGCGAATCCCATGGCCCCGCCATCGGTTGTGTGGTGGACGGCTGTCCGCCCGGCATGAGCCTCACGGTGGAGGACATCCAGCGGGATCTCGACCGGCGCAAACCCGGAACCTCTCGCCACGTGACCCAGCGGCGGGAGTCGGACCGCGTGGAAATCCTTTCCGGCGTGTTCGAGGGGCGCACCACCGGCACCCCCATTGCGCTGGTGATCCGCAACGAAGATGCGCGCAGCCAGGACTATGGCAACCTCGCCACCACCTTCCGCCCGGGGCATGCCGATTACACCTACCTGCAGAAATACGGCATCCGCGACCATCGCGGCGGCGGCCGGTCCTCCGCGCGGCTGACCGCCCCCACGGTGGCGGCGGGCGCCATTGCGCGCAAGTGGCTGAAGGAACGCCACGGCATCGTCATCCGCGGCTGTCTGGCGCAGATGGGGGAGAAGGAAATCCCCTTCGTCAGTTGGGACGAGGTGGATGAGAATCCCTTTTTCGCGCCCAACAATGCCATCGTGCCGGAGCTTGAGGCTTATCTCGACGCCATCCGGCGGGAGAAGGATTCCATCGGCGCCCGGGTGCGGGTGGTGGCCCACAACGTGCCCCCCGGCTGGGGCGAGCCCATCTATGACCGCCTCGATGCCGACATCGCCCACGCCATGATGGGGCTCAACGCGGTGAAAGGGGTGGAGATCGGGGCGGGGTTCCGCGCCGTCACCCAGCGCGGCAGTGAGCACGGTGATGAGCTCACCCCCGAGGGCTTCCGCAGCAATCATGCCGGCGGCATCCTCGGCGGGATTTCCACGGGCCAGGACATCGAGGTATCCATTGCCATCAAGCCCACCTCCAGCATCGCCGTTGCGCGGCGTTCCGTGGACCTTGCTGGCCAGCCGGTGCAGGTGGTGACCACGGGCCGCCACGATCCCTGCGTGGGCATCCGTGCCACCCCCATTGCCGAGGCGCTGCTCGCCATCGTGTTGATGGATCACGCCCTGCGCCATCGCGCGCAGAACGCGGACGTGGTGCCTCCCCTTCCCCCCATCCCGGGCCGCGCCGGCGGGGCCTAGGCCCCACAAAGGCGCCTCAATCCCATGCACACGGAAGGTGGGCAGCCGCATGCAGGCGGGCTCCCCTATTGGGAGCTCGCCGGGTTTTACTTTTTCTATTTCGCCTTCGTCGGCGTCATCTCCCCCTACTGGAGCCTTTATCTCAAGTCGCTTTCCTTCACCGCCTTCGAAATCGGCGTGCTCATGTCGCTGCTGGCCGTGATGCGCATGTTCGCCCCGAATGTGTGGGGACACCTCGCGGACCGCCATGGCCGCCGGGTCTTCATCGTGCAGATCGCCGCTCTTTCCAGCGTGATCGCCTTTTCTGGAGTTTTCCTGGGCGAGAGTTTCGCCCTGCTTTTCGTCTGCATGGCCTTGCTCGCCTTTTTCTGGAGCGCCTCACTGCCCCTGGTGGAGGCCACCACCTTGAGCCATCTGGGGGAACGCACCGATCTTTATGGGAGCATCCGCCTGTGGGGCTCGGTGGGCTTCATCCTCAGCGTGGTGGGGGTGGGGTATCTTCTGGACTACCTTCCCCTGCGCTGGCTGCCCTGGATCGTGCTCGCCACCCTGGTGGGGGTGGCCCTCTTTTCCCGCCACATCCCCGAGGCGCAGGTGGCCAGCCACGACAGTGCCCCGGGCTCGGTGTGGGCGGTGCTGCGCAAGCCGCCGGTCATGGCCCTCATCGCCGCCTGTTTTCTCATGTCGGCGGCGCATGGGCCCTACTACACCTTCTACTCCATTTATCTCGCTGCCCACGGCTACAGCAAAAGCGGCATCGGCTGGCTGTGGGCGCTGGGCGTGCTGTGCGAGATCGGCGTCTTCCTTTATGCGGGGCGGCTGTTTGGCCGTCTGTCCCTGGAGACGGTGCTCAAGGCCAGCTTCGCCTTTGCCGTGGCGCGCTTCCTCATCATTGCCTGGGGGGTGCGGCATCCCTGGCTCATCGTCCTCGCCCAGACCTTCCACGCCGCCACCTTCGGCGCCTATCACGCCTCCGCCATCGCCCTCGTGCATCGTTTCTTCCCCGGCCGCCTGCAGGCACGGGGCCAGGCCCTCTACAACAGCATTTCCTTCGGCGCCGGCGGCACGCTGGGCAGCCTCTACGCGGGTTACAGTTGGGACCTGTGGGGGCCGGCGGTGACCTATTCCCTCGCCGCCGGCTGCGCGCTGCTGGCGCTTTTGCTGCTCGCCTGGCAGCTTGGGCCCGGGCGGTGAGGGGTGTCTTATCAAAACGGCGGCGCCTTGTGCGGCAGAACGATTCCGCCGGATTGGTTGCTTTTCACCGGGGGCTGGGCCATAATTTCCTGCTTTACTGCTATCGCAGTCTCCCATGGCGGGGTTAGCTCAGTTGGTAGAGCACTGGATTGTGGCTCCAGGTGTCGTGGGTTCGATCCCCATACCTCGCCCCAAACAATCAAGCCCCTGCGACAACTCGCCCAAGGCGGCCGGCAAAAGTAAGCAGACCGTAAGCAGGCCGGCCTTTTCCCGGCGGGGAAAAGCAAGGCGTTTCCCCATCCGCCGCTGGGAGATGGCGGCCGGAGGCGCATCCCGGTGAATCGGGGTGAGCGTCAGCCGCTGCGGGGTGTACGCATGAGGCGCGCCCGCTCCCGCTCCCACTCCCGCTTTTTCTCGGCTTCGCGCACGTCGTGTTTCTTCTTGCCCTTCGCCAGGCCGATTTCCGCCTTGATGCGGCCTTTGCTGTAGTGCAGATCGAGGGCAACGAGGGTGTAGCCGGCACGTTCCACCTTGCCGATCAAGCGTTTGATTTCTTCTGCATGGAGCAGCAGTTTGCGGCTGCGGGTGGGGTCCGGGTGGACGTGGCGGGAGACCGTGGGCAGCGGGCTGATATGGGCCCCGATGAGGTAGAGCTCCCCGTTGCGGATGACGACGTAGGATTCCTTGAGCTGGACGCGCCCGGCGCGAATGGCTTTTACCTCCCAGCCCTCGAGGACGATGCCGGCCTCGTACTTTTCCTCGATGAAGTAATCGTGAAAGGCCTTCTTGTTCTGGACGATGGACATGGTGGCCGCCCGGGGTGAACCCGCCGGAAAAATCGCGTATTCTAAACACTTTTGCCATGGGCCGCCTGCCGCCGGCCTGCCGTTTTCGCCCTTACCATGGCGCAAGTCGAAAAATCCGTGCTGGTTGCCTACTCTGCGCCGCAGATGTTCGAGCTGGTGGACCGGGTGGAGGATTATCCCCTCTTCCTTCCCTGGTGCGCCCGCACCGAAGTGGCTTGCCGTGAGGAAGAGCGCGTGGTGGCCACCATCCATATCGATTATCACCACCTGAGGCAAAGCTTTACCACCGAGAATGTGCGGCTGCGCCCCCACCGCATCGAGATGCGGCTTAAGGAAGGGCCCTTTCGCGCCCTGGAGGGAAGCTGGGTGTTCCGTGCCCTGGCGGAGGACGCCTGCAAAGTGGAATTCCGGCTTCACTACGAATTTGCCACGCGCTGGATCGAGAACGTGGTCAATCCGGTGTTCAGCCTGATTGCCGGCAGTCTGGTGGAAGCCTTTGTTGCGCGCGCGGAGAAGCTCTATGGCAACTGAAGAAATCCTGGTGGAAGTGGCCTACGCCCGGCCGGATCAGCAGGTGCTCCTCCCGGTACGGTTACCACCGGGGGCGACGGTGGAGGAAGCCATCCGACGCTCCGGTGTGCTGGAGCGCTTTCCCGAAATCGATCTGACGCGCAACAAGGTGGGCATCTGGTCCAAGCTCAGCAAGCTGGACACTCCCCTGCGCGACCGCGACCGGGTGGAAATCTACCGCCCCCTCATTGCCGATCCGAAGGAGGTCCGGCGTAAACGGGCGGAGGAAGGCAAGGCGATGAAAAAAGGCGGGGGTGAACTCCCGGCCGAGGCTGAATGAGCGGGCCTTGCTTGGCACCTCAAAGGCGGCCCCGCAAGGCCCCCCTGCGGGTGAGCGTTCTTGCTAGGGCTAAGCCGCGCCGAAGCACGGAGGGAGGGATTGCGCTTCCTTTAGCCAGTGCTTCAAGCAAGAAGGGGGTTTTGATGGGGCCTGAGGGACTTGGGGCTACTTGCACCAGGTCTCCACGGCCTTGCGGGCATCGCGGATCGCCTTTTCCCGGGCTGCGTCGTCGAGGAATTCCCGTTCCCCCTCGGCGTTGACCCGCGCCACCCGCTGGCCGCTTTCCAGGAGCCGCAGGTGGTTGCGCGCGGCCTCGCAGTTTGCCTGTTTCTGCCGGGCTTCCTCCGCTTCCTTTTCCTTTTTCGCCTGGGCCTCCGCTTCCGCGGCGCGCCGCTGGCGGAACTCCATTTCCTTTTCCTGCCAGGTTTTCGCCGGGGCGGTGGGCGCGGCGTTGGAAGGCGCGGCCGGCAGGGATTTCGATGTCCTGGCACCAGCCGGCGGAGGCGTGTCCGAGTAGTGAACTCTGCCCTGGGCATCCACCCACCTGTAGAGCTGGGCGGCGGCAAGCCCGGGCAGGGCAAGGGCCAGAAGGAGGGGAAGCAGAACTTTCAAGGCTTGACGGCTCGAGCGAAAAGGCCGCCCGCAGGCGGCCTTGGGCGGCTTACTTGCCCACCACGCTCAAGGGGTAGGATTTCTGGGCAAGGCCCAGGGCGGCATGCTCGCTGGCCGTTTTCGCATGCTTGATCACCGCTGCGCTGTCCCCTTTTTGCGCGGCTTCCTTCGCCGCTTTCAGCGCATCTTCGGCGGTGGTCCACAGAGCGCCTTTGGCGTCGGCGGCCTTCACATCCGCTTCCGCCTTGGCCAGGGCGGCCTTGGCTTCGTCGGACAAAGCCGGGGTCGCTGCGGCCTGGGGCTGGCTCGGGGTGGTCTGGCAACCGGCAAGGGCCAGGAAACCGGCAGCGGCAAGGGTGATGAGTACCTGTTTCATCGTTTTGGGCTCCTCTTTTGGTCAGTGGATATCCTGATTTGCTTATATATGCGCTCTGCGCTGGCGCTACCTTAGCGTGATGGGCGGCCGGTCGTCAACCGACGCGTTTACCCGGGCCGGCGTGAGCCCGTATAATGTTTTTTTGTTCTGGAAGCCAAGAATGCGCATTCTGCAGAAAGCTCTCACCTTCGACGACGTCCTCCTCGTCCCGGCCTATTCCACCGTCCTGCCCAGGGACGTGTCCCTGAAGACGCGACTCACCCGCGGCATCGAACTGAATCTACCCCTGGTGTCCGCCGCCATGGACACCGTCACCGAGGCGGCCATGGCCATCGCCATCGCCCAGGAAGGCGGGCTGGGGGTGATCCACAAGAATATGTCGGCGGAGCAGCAGGCGGCGCAGGTGTTGCGGGTCAAGCGCTTCGAAAGTGGGGTGGTCAAGGACCCGGTCACCATCCCGCCGGACATGCCAGTGCGGGAAGTGCTCCAGCTCACCCGCCTGCACAGGATTTCCGGCCTGCCCGTGGTGGAGGGCAGGAAACTGGTGGGCATCGTCACCAACCGCGATCTGCGTTTCGAGACCAATCTGGATCAGCCGGTGAAGGCCATCATGACGCCCAAGGAGCGCTTGGTGACGGTGAAGGAAAACGCCTCCCGCGAGGAAGCCCTGGCCCTCATGCACAAATACCGCCTGGAACGGGTGCTGGTGGTCAACGACGACTTCGAGCTTAAGGGCCTGATCACCGTCAAGGACATCCAGAAATCCACCGAACACCCCAATGCCTGCAAGGATCAACTGGGCCGGCTACGGGTGGGCGCGGCGGTGGGGGTGGGCGAAGGCACCAACGAGCGGGTGGAAGCGCTGGTGGAAGCGGGGGTGGACGTCATCGTGGTGGATACGGCGCACGGTCATTCCAAGGGCGTGCTCGACCGGGTGAAATGGGTGAAGAAGCATTTCCCCCAGGTGCAGGTGATCGGCGGCAACATCGCCACGGCGGAAGCGGCGCGGGCCTTGGTGGATCACGGGGCGGACGGGGTGAAGGTGGGGATTGGCCCCGGTTCCATCTGCACCACGCGCATCGTGGCCGGTGTCGGCGTGCCCCAGATCACCGCGGTGGCCAATGTGGCCGAGGCCCTGCGGGGCACGGGGGTGCCCGTCATCGCGGATGGCGGCATCCGCTACTCCGGCGACATTGCGAAGGCGCTGGCGGCGGGCGCAGATGCCGTGATGCTGGGAGGGCTGCTCGCCGGCACCGACGAAGCGCCGGGGGAAATCGAGCTTTTCCAGGGACGCTCCTATAAATCCTATCGCGGCATGGGTTCCCTGGGCGCCATGCAGCAGGGTTCCAGTGACCGCTACTTCCAGGACGAGGCGAACAAGGAAAAGCTCGTGCCGGAAGGTATCGAGGGCCGCGTGCCCTACAAGGGCAGCGTGCTGACCGTCATCCATCAGCTCATGGGGGGGCTGCGTTCCAGCATGGGTTATCTGGGCTGTGAAAGCATTGCCGCCATGCATGAACGCGCGGTCTTCGTGGAAATCACCTCTGCCGGCGTGCGTGAGTCCCACGTGCACGACGTACAGATCGTCAAGGAAGCGCCCAACTACCGCATCGGCGACTGAAAGCGGCAGGCATGCCCGGGGGCCTGCACCGCCAGGGCATTGCAGTGCGGCCACGGGCTGACAGAACATGCACGACAAAATCCTCATCCTCGATTTCGGTTCCCAGTACACCCAACTCATCGCCCGTCGGGTACGGGAAAGTGAGGTGTATTGCGAGCTCCATCCCTACGATGTGGCGGAACAGTTCATCCGCGATTTCAACCCCAAGGGGATCATCCTCTCCGGCGGCCCGGCCTCCGTCTATGAGGCGCAGACCCCTCGCGCTCCCGATATCGTCTTCCACCTCGGTGTGCCCGTGCTGGGCATCTGCTACGGCATGCAGACCATGGCCGCCCAGCTCGGGGGCAAGGTGGAAAACGCCACGCATCGGGAATTCGGCTATGCCGAGGTGCGTGTGCACGGACATTCCGCCCTGCTGCGGGACATCCAGGATCGCTGCGATGCCGATGGCCACTGCTGGCTGGATGTCTGGATGAGCCATGGCGACAAGGTCACCGCGTTGCCGCCGGGTTTCAAGGTCATCTGTGAGAATGCGGCCACACCCATCGCCGGCATGGCCGACGACAGCCGGCGGTTTTATGGTCTGCAGTTTCATCCCGAGGTCACCCACACCCTGCAGGGCAGGGCCATCATCGACCGTTTCGTGCACGACATCTGCGGCTGTGGCCACGACTGGAACATGCCCGATTACGTGGAAGAGGCTATCGGCCGCATCCGCTCCGAGGTGGGCAGCGAGGAAGTCATCCTGGGGCTATCGGGAGGGGTGGATTCGTCGGTGGTCGCCGCCCTGCTGCACCGCGCCATCGGCGATCAGCTCACCTGTGTCTTCGTTGACAACGGCCTGCTGCGCGTCAACGAGGCGGAACAGGTCATGGCCACCTTCGCCCGCAATCTGGGGGTGCGCGTCATCCACGTGGATGCCTCGGAGCGTTTCATGTCCGCCCTGCGCGGGGTGACCGATCCCGAAGAGAAACGTAAGATCATCGGCCGCGAATTCGTCCACGTCTTCCAGGAGGAAGCGGCAAAACTGCCCAACGTCAAATGGCTGGCGCAGGGCACCATCTACCCCGACGTGATCGAATCGGCGAGCGCCAAAACCAAGAAAGCCCATACCATCAAGTCACACCACAACGTGGGCGGCCTGCCGGAAACCCTGCACCTCAAGCTTCTGGAACCGCTGCGTGAACTCTTCAAGGACGAAGTGCGCCAACTGGGGCTCGCCCTGGGCCTGCCCCATGACATGGTCTATCGGCATCCCTTTCCCGGTCCGGGGCTGGGAGTGCGCATCCTGGGGGAGGTGAAGCGCGAATATGCCGACCTGCTGCGGCGTGCCGACGCCATCTTCATCGAAGAGCTGCGTGCCTCCGGCTGGTACGAGAAAACCTCCCAGGCCTTTGCCGTCTTCCTGCCGGTGAAGTCGGTGGGCGTCATGGGCGATGGCCGCACCTATGATTACGTCGTTGCCCTGCGCGCGGTGCAGACCCAGGATTTCATGACCGCCCACTGGGCGGAGCTGCCCTACACCCTCCTGGCCAAAGTCTCCAACCGCATCATCAACGAAGTCCGCGGCATCAACCGCGTCGTCTACGACATCTCCAGCAAACCCCCCGCAACCATCGAGTGGGAGTGAGCAGGGGTCTCGCAGCGACTGGCGAGAACAAGCGATGGTCCCGGTCGTTTGCACAGCCACCGGGGAGGAATAAGCTAAGGCCGGTGCCGGAGAGATGGTTTTGGCGTTCCCGGATTTGAAAGATTGTAGGCGAAGCGCTGTGGAGCTTGTGGGCAGCCGCCTGAGCGCGCAAAGCGCTTAAGCGGGAACCGGCGCAGCCGGCTGCCCACAAATCCACAGTGCATCGCGCTTGTTGCATGTCACGCCGCCAAGGGTTGGGCTTTCGCCAACGCATCGAAGTAGGTCTCATCCAGCGTTTTCCAACCCAGCGACTGATGCGGTCGCTGGCGGTTATACCAGTCGAAGCATTCGGCAATGCGCCTTTTTTGCTCGATGCCCGTGTCGCACGGGTGCAGATAGACCCATTCGTGGTTGATGGTCCACCACAGCCGTTCGACGAAGATGTTACCGTGGCAGCGTCCCCGGCCATCCATGCTGATCTGGATGCCTTGCGCCTTGAGCACGCGGGTGAGTTCGGCGCGGGTGAATTGGCGGGCCTGGTCGGTGTTGAGGATCTCGGGGGTTCCGTAGCGGGAGATGGCCTCCTTGAGTGCCACCGTGCAGAAGTCGCTGGTCAGCGTGTTTGACAGACGCCATGCCAGCACTTTCCTGGTCGCCCAGCCCATGATCGCGCACAGGTAGAGGAAGCCGTGCCGTATGCGGATGTAGGTGATGTCGGTCGCCCAAACCTGGTTCGGCCGGTCGATGATGAGGCCGCGCAGCGGATAAGGCTAGACCTTGTGCTCCGGATGCGGCCGGCTGGGGCCGGGCTTGGGGCCGACCACCCACAGGCCGAGCTTCCCCATCAGCCGACGGATGCGGCAGCATCCGACGAGGACGGCTTACCGTTTGAGCATGACCTGCAGTCGCCGGCTGCCATACATCGGGTTCTCGGTGAAGCGTTCGTCGAGCCGCTTGAGCAGGTCGATCTCCTCCTGTGACGCCGGCTTGGGCCGGTAATAGACGCTGCTGCGAGAGATGGCCAGCAACTTGGCTTGCCGGGTTACGGACAGCACGCTCCCCCGGGCAATCATCGCGCGCCTTTCAGCAGGCGGGCCATGGCGGGCTGTCCGGCCAAGAAAACGCAGTTTCAGTGCAGGCTAACGCGGGCAGGGCGTTACGCCGGAACTAAATCCCGTTCGACCTGCAACTGGCCAATCTTGCGGTGCAGGTGGTCGATGACCTTCTGCGGGTCTTCCATCTTCTTGTTGCCCCGCTCGAATAGCGTCTTGGCGTTCTTCGCCAGTTCCTGCTTCCAGGCGCTGATCATCGTCGGATGCACGCCGAATTCCGAGACGAGTTCCGCCAGCCGTGTTGCTTGCGTTTCGCGCCCATGTTTCACGTTCCTTTCAAACAGTCGGTGGATTCAATCTCGAAGTGCAACGCGGCTGTATGATTGCATAAATACCTGATGAGGTGTTTTCCAGTTCAGGCGT